>JAYVAS010000234.1:0-21925 GCA_043750895.1 Pseudomonadota bacterium | reverse complement strand
GGAGAAGATGAGCGCGGCAAACAACAGGCCGTTCTTGGTCCACTGTTTGGGGCGCAAGGCCGCGACGAGCGCCGCCGGCGTCGAGCGCCGGGGCTGGGGTGACTCACTCACTACGGGACCTTCGGGACCGGCGCGACGGGGGTGAAGTCCACCACTCGAGTCTGGTTGTAGTCAAGCTTCACGCGCGTTTCGACCGGCCCATATCCGGGGCCGACGACCTTCACCACCGCCTCCTCGTTCGCAGAGAGGATGAACGTGGCGGGCGACGCGACGTCCAGGACGCGGCCGTTCACGCTCGCGGTGGCCCCGGCGGGGAAGTGCACCACCAGGGAGGGGTCGTTCTGGAGGAGCATCGGCTCGCCGGGCGCGGCGCCCACCCGCTCGAGGAACACGCCGGTCAGGGTGCCGAGCACGAGGGCGATGAGCGCCACCATCAAGTAGGCGAGGTGGACGAACAGGGGGGCGCCACCGGCCGAGGCCCCGGGGCGCATGGGCGGGTTGGAGAGGGGGCGTTGCCCGGGGCGCGGCTCGGGCAGCCGGGGAGGCGGGGGTGGTTCGGCGACCGCCTTCGGCATGGGCCGCCCGGCGCGCTTGCCCGCCTCGCCGGTGTCGGGCTCGGCGGACCCGCTACCTCCCTCGGGGCGAATCACCGTGGCGGCCTGGTTCCAGGCGGACGGACCGTCCGCGATGAGGTGCCGGATGACGGTGGCCTCCTCGCCGAAGCCGCCGGCTGCATCCGGCGGGGGGGCGGCGGGGAGGTTCTGGAGGAGGATGCTGGTGTCGCGGAGGGCGTGGTCGGCCGGCGCCGAGGTGCGCGGGCGTGAGGCGAGGGCGGGCGACACCGGGGCACCCTGTGGCGCGCGCGGCCGTGTTTCGGGCGGCGCTGGCGGCGGCTCGACGCCTCCGACCATGGTGACCGAGCGGTTGAGCTCGGCGCGCGGACCGGGTGCGACGGCGAAACGTTCGGCCCGTGGGGGCTCTGGCCGCGCCGAAGCGGCGGGCTCGGGAAGCGAGAGCTTGACGGTGTCCACCAAAGACGCGCGGGAAGGGGGCGCTGACGGCCCCGGGAGCTTCGCGGGCTCCGACACGGCCGTCCGGGGAGGCGGCGCTGGCGCTCCGGGGAGCTTCATCGTCTCCACCAGCGACGCGCGGGTCGGCGGCGGCAGCTGGGCCCGGATGTCGACGCCGGGGCTCGTCTCGACCTCCGGAAAGAGCCCGCGCACGAACGACGCCAGCATCGTCGAGGAGAAGATGAAGCCCGCGTCCCGGAAGAACTTGTCCAGGTCTTCGCGGAACATCGTCGCGTTGGGGTAGCGGTCGGCGGGGTCCACCGCGAGCGCGCGCGCGACCACGCGGTCGAGGCTGGGCGGCACGTCCGGGTTCACGTGGCTGGGGGTCTCGTAGGTGCCCCGCCGGATGGCGTCGACCGTGCCGAGCTCGCTCGCCTGGCGGAAGGGGTGGCGGCCGGTGAGCAGCTGGTAGCAGACGACGCCCGCCGAGAACAGGTCGGAGCGCTGGTCCACGGAGGTCCCGGCAGCCTGCTCCGGGGACATGTAGTCGAACCGGCCCTTGATGACGCCGGACATCGTCTCCAGGGCGCGCACGGCGGCCTTCGCGATGCCGAAATCGGTGAGCTTGACCTCTCCCTGGAAGCTCACGAGCACGTTGGGCGGCGACACGTCGCGGTGCACGATGTTGAGCGGGTTGGGCTTCCCGTTCTTGAGCACCTGGCGGTTGTGGGCGTACTCCAGGCCGCGGAGGACCTCGAGCAGCACGTACACGGCGTGGGGCACCGGGAAGGTGATGCCCTTCTCCCCGCAGCGCTTCAGCAGCACGCCGAGATCGCGGCCGTGCACGTACTCCATCGCGATGTAGTACTGGTTGTCGACGGCGCCGAGGTCGAGGATCTGGACGATGTTGGCGTGCGAGAGGAGCCCCGCGATCTTCGCCTCTTCCACGAGGAGGTCGACGAACTCCGGGTTCGCCGTGAGGTTCGGGAGGATGCGCTTGATCGCGAAGGTGCGGTGGAAGCCGCCGATACCGTCGAGGCGGGCCTTGAAGATCTCGGCCATCCCGCCCGACGCGATGCGCTCCAGGATCTGGTACTTGCCGAACCGTTCGGGCGCTGCGATGGGAGAGGGGTTCATTCGGGGCAGTTTCGAAAGGGGGGCGGCGGCATCGGAGTCCGCCCGGCTGCGGGAGTTTACAGCATCCAGCCCTGCAGTCCCAGGGGGGGGTGCCGGAAGTTTGTTGGTGGAGGAGTTGCAAATTTCTACAGCTGGTATAGAGTCGCGGCGCTTTTCGGTCGGATCCGTGGAGAACGAACCTCCGACAAGGCCAGGGGTGCGGCGAGTGCCGTCCCCAGCAGGGGTGCGAGTCCCCACCGAACCATTGGAGTGTTCACATGTTCAGCCTCGTCGCAGCTCTTCTCATTGGTTGCAGCCCCGAACCCGCCTCGATCAAGTTCGCAGGCGAGCCCACCCAGACCGTCCACACCATGGACGCCGTGCCGGTGAACAAGGCCACCGTCCTCGACAAGGACGGCAAGGCGCTCGATCCCCAGCCCGCCCTCGAGTGGAAGGCCACCCCCGACGCCGTTGCCGGCGTCGACAAGGCGAAGGGCATGGTCACCCCCAAGGCCAATGGTGAAGCCACCATCGAAGCCATGGTCGGTACCGTCAAGGGCAACTACAAGTTCGTCGTCGCCCTCCCGGACAAGGTCGAAATCGCCGGCTACACCGCTGGTTCCGCGTGGCCCGTCGGCCAGGCCGCCCAGCTCACCGCCGCCGTCAAGGCCGGCGATGCCGCCGTCGAAGGCCAGACCGTCACCTGGGAGACCTCGAACGCCGCGGTCGCCACCGTGGACGCGAACGGCAACGTGATGGGCGTGGCCGAAGGGACCGCGACCATCAAGGCCGCCTCCGGCGCCCTCTCGGCCACCGTGGACGTTACCATCGGCGGCGCCCCCGCCGTGGCCGCCGACGCGCCCAAGTAAGCTTCGGCTGCTTGGTTTCGGGCCCGCTTCGGCGGGCCCGATTCATTTTTGTTCGGCGCGGCCGGAGGTCCCGCCGCCGGAGCGGTCGAAGCGCTCGGGTCGGCTACCGAGGGACGCGTCGTCCCCCGAACGGCTCGATCGCTGCGCCGCGCCCCGGTTTCAGACCGGCGAGTAGGTCGTCGCCTTGACCTTGAGCTCGGACAAGCCGAGCTCCGGGTTCGTACCCGGGTAGACCTCGACGAACTCGATCTCGATGTCGCCGAAGCCGCCGCCGTTGTAGCCGTTGAACACCGGCACCTGGGCCCAGCGCTCCCCCGGCGTGTCGGGGAACTCGGTGACCTTGGAGACGGGGCCGACGGAGATCTTCACGGTCTTGGGCCGCGCGTACTCCTTGCCCTGGGGCAGGAAGCCGACGCTGGAGATGGCGAAGCCGGTGCTGACCAGCGTCAGGGCCGCGCCCTTGGTGTCGGTGGCCCAGAAGGTCTTCGGGTTCTCGTCCTGGAGGGCGCTCTTCGGATGCGCCTCGGACTCGCCGCTGACCATCGAGATGTCGGCCTTGCCGTCGATCTCCTTCATCATCACGGCGATCTCGGAGATCGCGAGGTTCGGGTAGTCCTCGCCCGGGTAGATATCGAGGACCGTGAGCCGCACCCGACCACCGTTCTCGCCGCTCTTCACGTCGGCGACGTCGATGATCTGGACTTCGGCCTTGTCGGCGATGTCGATGGTGGCCGTCCCGACGATGGCGGCGTCCATGCTGCCGTCGATGCCGTAGATGTCGACGCGCATCTGCTTCACGCGGGGGTAGTCCGAGAAGGACTCGGCGTTCTTGGCCCAACCAGGGAAGATCATGATCTTGTCCACTTCCCCGGTGGGGATGTCGACCTCGATCCACTCGCCCTTGTTGTCGGACTCGCCGGGGACCATCCAGGCCGTCTCGATCTTGCCGTCGATGGCGCCCTGCACGTTGTAGTAGTTCGCGCCGAGCTTGGCCTCGGTCTTGAAGTGCGAAACGCGGCCACCCGCGAACGCGACGACGGGGAGCAGAAGGGCGAGGAAGGGCAGGCGTTTCACGATGACTCCAACGGACGCGGGGTTTTAGCACATGACCAACCCAGGACCCTCGTCGGGATTCCGTCAAACCGCAACGCCGATGCCGGGAGGGGGTCGATCAATGGATGTCGAAGTCGATTTTTGTCATCGGGGCGGCGCCGACTTCGATCTGTTGCGCGAAGTCGGCGCGCGGATCCCCGAGGGAAGGGCCGTCCGCTTCGAGGTCCTGGTAGGCCTCGACCTCGATGGTTCCGTACCGCACCGGAAACTCCTGCTCCCACGGTCCCGGGGAGACGGTGAGCTTGAACAGGAAGCTCCGTCCGCCCTCGCCCTGACCGTCTTTCTTGAAGAAGTCGAGCGAGACCTGGTCCTTGTGGGTCGAGTTGAGCGTCCCGGACAGCAGGACGCGGGGTCCCGGGGGGAAGAACGAGGTGTTGGCCGCGAGACCGCCCCCGGCCGCCGGGGTCGACTCCGGGCCCGTCTGGGCCTTGCCGCGGGCGCCGACCACCAGGGTGATGGTGAGCGGGGCGGGGGCCGCGCCGGCGATGGGCACGATCAGCTCTCCGAAGGGGTCGGTGTCGGAGGGGCCGTCCACCGCGGGGTCCTGGAAGGCCTGGAGCTGTAGCTTGGGGATGAACGCCGGCACGTCGGCCTCGAACGGGCCCGGCTCGGGCAGGTGGAGCGCGCCCACCCGGCGCACGCCGCCCTCCTTGGACGGATCGAACTCGTTGACGTCGATCTGGATGGGGTAGTTGACCGTGGACTCCACCACCCCGGAGAGGTGCACGGTCTCGCCCCGGTAGCCGATGTAGACGCCGTCGCCGGTGCCCCCGGCGTTGGGGTCGGACGGCTGACCCGGCTGGCCCTCCTCCTGCGGATGGTCGAGGGTGAACCTGGGATCGAGCGGGACCGGCACGCCGGTCACCTGTTCCAGGCACCCCGTCAGGAGGAGGATCGAAACCATGCCACCGTCTCCGCGAGCCCCTCGACCTGGGGAATCCGCGCCGACCACCCCAGCCGGGCGTGGGCGCGCGTGGTGTCGAGGACCTTTCTTAGCATGCCGTCCGGGCGAGTCGTGTCCCACACGATCGCGCCGGTGTACCCGACGGCGCCGGCCACCGCCGCGGCGATGGCGGCGACGCTGTGCTCCACCCCGCTCCCGAGGTTCACCGGCGCCGGCCCGCCGCCTACTTCGAGGGCGCGCACGATGCCCTCGGCGCAGTCACGGACATGGAGGAGGTCGCGGGTGGCCCGGCCCGTTCCCCAGCACACCACCGTCGGGTCGCCGGCGCGCCGCGCCTCCTCGAAGCGGCGGACCAGCGCCGGAACCACGTGGGACCGCGTGGGCCCGAAGTCGTCGCCCGGCCCGTAGAGGTTCGTGGGCACCACGAAGGCGCAGTCCAGCCCGTACTCCTGCGCCACCGCCGCGCCCTGCACCAGCATGAGCCGCTTGGCGTGGCCGTAGGGGCCGTTGGTGGGCTCCGGCTCGCCGTCCAGCAGGTGCTCCTCGCGGAGCGGCTGGGGGGCGTCCCGGGGGTACGCGCACGCGGACGAGACGCCGACGTACCGGGTCACCCCGGCCGCCCGCGCCGCCTCGATGGCCGCGCAGCTCATCAACACGTTGTCGGTGCACGCCTGGGCCGGGTGCGCCTGCATGAACCCGATGCCCCCGCCGGTAGCGGCGGCGTGAATCAGGAAGTCGGCGCCCGCGTTCTGCACCCAGCGCACGGTGGCGCCGACGTCGCGCAGGTCGAGCTCGGCCCGGCGCGGACTCCGCACCTCGGCCCCCCGCGCGGTCAGGGCCCGCGTGAGATGGCGCCCCAGGAAACCACCCCCTCCGGTCACGACGACGCGTGCCCCGGCGAGGGTGTCAGACATTGCTGTAGGGGTTTCGCATCCGCACCAGCCGGAGGCCGTGGATCAGCTCGTCCAGGCCCCGGTTGATGTCCACCTCGATCTCGAAGCCGAGCTCGCGGATGCGGGCGTAGCTGACCTCGTAGTCCCGGTGGTCCTCGTCCTTGCCGACGTCGGCGAAGTAGAGGTGGAAGTTCATTTTCGTCTGCAGCAGCCGGGTGATGTCCTCCTTGGTGAAGTTCATCGTCTCGTGGCCGACGTTGAGCCGCCGGTTCTTGGCCCGGTCCCAGGTGCCGAGCAGGTGCGGCACCACCCGCGCCATGTCGGTGACGTGGATGAAGGTGCGGCGGAAGTGCTTCTCGTAGACCAGCAGGTACCGGTTCACGAGGGCCTGGTACGTGAAGTCGTTGATCATCAGGTCGAGGCGGAGGCGGGGCGAGAGCCCGAAGGCGGTCGCGAACCGGAGCGCGACGCTGTTGGGCCGCTCCATGCACATCTCCTCGGCGGCGGTCTTGGTCTCGCCGTAGAGAGAGAGCGGGTTGAGCGGCGTGTCTTCGTCGCAGACGCCGACCACCTCCCCGTAGTTCGAGCCGGTGGAGAAGTAGATCAGCCGGGTCTCGGCGGGGAGCGCGTCCAGGACGGTGCGGGTGCCGATCAGGTTGGTGCGACGGGCCTCTTCGGGGAGCTTCTTGCAGATCGGATACCCGACCAGGGCGGCGAGGTGCACGACGGCGTGGGCGTCGGCGACCTCACGCTTCAGCGCGGGCGCGTCGAGGATGTCCATCTCGACGAAGGTGAAGTTCGGGTGGATGAAGTTGGGGAGCAGCGCCTCCCCGCCGAAGCGCAGGTTGTCGAGCACCGTCACGCGGTGCCCGCGGGCGAGCAGGTGGGGCACGAGGACGCTGCCGACGTAGCCGGCGCCGCCGGTGACCACGATCTTGTCGCTCAAAGAGGGCTCCTGACGGATCGAGGGGCGGTGGACAGCGCGCGCGCCAGCAACGCCCCGTGGGCGGCGCTGAAGGCCTGTGAGTTCCCCACGAAGATGCCGTTGGTGTGGACCCGATCGGCGACGGCGAGCGCGCCGTGGATGCGTCCGTTGAGGTGGCGGAAGGCCGGCTGCCGCGCGAGGTTCGAGCCGGAGATGGGGCGGGTGGCGATGCGCTGCGCTTCGAGGTGGGCCATCACCGCGGCGCGGTCGCCCTCGACCAGGAACGGGAACGCGAAGCCGGCGTGGACGGAGCCCGCCGGCTCCGGGAAGACGGTGATCCCGGGCATGTCCGCGAGGCGTGCGCACCAGTCGGCGTGGTTCGCGCGCCGCCGCGCGACCCAGGGATCCAGCCGCGGGAGCTGGGCCAGCCCGAAGGCGGCCTGGACCTCGGTGGGGCGCAGGTTGTAGCCCGCGCTCACGAACAGGAAGCGCGCGTCGATCTCGGGGGAGGCGGCGGCGAGCGCGGCGCGATCGGTGCGCTCCCGGACCCAGCCGTGCGCGCGGAGCGAGCGCAGGGTGTCGGCCAGCGCGTCGTCCGAGGTGAGCACCATCCCCCCTTCGATGGTGGTCAGGTGGTGCGAGTAGAAGAAACTGAAAGTGGCCGCCGTCCCGTGGCCGCCGACGCGCTTTCCTTCGACTGACGCCCCGTGTGCGCCGCACGCATCCTCCAGGACCAGGAGCCCGGCCTCCCGGAGGCGCGCCAGGGGAGACGGACACCCGAGGAGGTGCACGGCGAGGACGGCGCGGGTTCGCGGCCCCACGGCCCGCAGGGCGGCGTCCACGTCGAGGTTCAAGGTGGCGGGGTCCACGTCCACCACGACCGGCACCAGGCCGGCCTGGGTGATGGGGAACAGGGAGGTGGACCAGGCGACGGCGGGGACGATGACCTCGTCGCCGGGGCGGAGGTGGCCGTTCTCGACCAGCGCCGCCAGCATGAGGAGGTTCGCGGACGAGCCGCTGTTCACCATCACGCCGTGCCGCTGGCCGCAGTAGGCCGCCCACGCGCGCTCGAAGGCGGCGGTCTTGGCCCCCATGGTGACGTGGGTGGACATCAGGCTGTCCAGCGCCCCGAGGACCTCGTCGGCGCCGAAGCCGCACACCGTCAGCGGCAAGCCCTCCGCCGCGTCGTGGACCTCGATCGGGCCGGCGCCCATCTCCGCCCGGACCAGCGCCTCCAGCTCGGGGCTCACGCCAACCACCGCGACGCGTGGAGCTCGGTCGCCAGCACCTTCAGGTGGTCGAGGCCCACCGGCCAGCTCGCGGCCTTCCGCTCACCGCCGATGCGCGCGCCCTCCCGGGTGGGCACCTCCGCGAAGGGCCATCCCCGCTGCATCGCGCGGATGGTGATCTGGTACTCGATCGGAAATCGTTTCACCGAGGTGTCGAGCGCCAGCAGGTCGGCGCGCCGGAGGGCGCGGAAGCCGTTGATGGTGTCCCACACCCGGTCGTTGCCGCCCGAAAAAAGTCCGTTGGCGATCCGCGAGAGGGTGTCGTTCACGCGCGCGCGCAGCCGCAGCGCCTCGCCGTCCTCCTCGTTGACCGCGCCCGGACCGAACCGGCGGGCGATCGCGACCCGGGCGCCGGCCACGAGGCAGTCGTCGAGTCGAACGATGTCCGCCGGGTCCTCGTTGCCGTCGGGACTGAAGAACACGAGGCGTTCGGCGTGGGACGCTTCCGCCGCCACCCGAAACGCGACCCCGCGGCCCCGGATCGGCTGGGGCACCGAGCGGATTCCCCGCTCGGCGAGGAACTCCACGGTTCCATCCTTGCTTCCCCCGTCCACGGCGAAGGTCTCGCGGAACTCGGACACGGGGATGCGGTCCCAGAGCGCACGAAGGCCCTCGACCTCGTTGAGGGTGAGCAGGACGATGGCACAGTCGCGCACGACCGAAGGGTATCAGAACCCCGTGGTCACGGTAGGAGCTGGTGCGCCACGAGGAACTGGGCCATGCCGCGCGCGATCACCTCCGAACCCGCGGCGTTGGCGTGCCCCCGGTCCTGAGGGAAGTAGAGGGCCTGCTGCGAAGACAGCGACTCCATCTCGGGCTGCGGGTCGTAGACCGGCGGGCGCCCGAGGCTGTCGTCTTCGGCGGCGGCGTGGAGGATGGCGCGGTGGGCGCCGGTGTAGCCCTCCCGTTCGAGGGGGTAGCCGAAGAGGACCATGCGCGCGCCGATCGTGTCCACGCGCTTCTTCATGGCGCGGATGTTCTCGACGTACTCGGCGGGCGGCACCCGCTGGACCTCGCCCGACTCCTTGCTGACGATCTGCTCGCCCGCGATGGTCTCGCGCAGGAGCACGTAGAGCTTCAGGCGGTAGAGCAGGTTGCGCTTGAGGAACTCCGCGTTCCCCTGCAGCACGGCCTGGGACCGGTCCGAGTAGGCGACCGAGCGGGCGTCCTGGACGATGTACCCGAAGATCACCAGGTCGGGCTGGTACCGGGCCAGCACCGTGTCCCAGAACCAGAGGCCCTGGAAGGAGCTATGGCCCGGCTGGCCCCCGTTGATGACCTCGACGGGGTGGCCTTCCTCGGTGAGGATGGCCTCGAGCCGGGCGGGGTAGGTCTCGGCGTCCTCCACCCCCCAGCCGAAGGTGGTGGAGCAGCCGAGGGCCATCACCCGGTAGGTGCCCGGGGTGCGCTCGGTCGGATGGAAGGGGCCCCGAACGCCGTTGGCGTCGGTGGAGACCGCGAAGGTCCCGCCCCTCTCCTTGTGATCGAAGGGCTCCATGTGGAGGTCTGCGGGCGTCGACCAGTACACCTCGTTGTGGGTGTAGTGGCGGCCCCCGTCGGACTTGGGCCAGCCGGCCAGGCGCAGGCCCAGCTCGACGGCGCCGAGCAAGACGGCGGCGACCGCGACGCCGAGGGCGGCCTTCGTCGTTACGCGCATCTACGGGTGGACCAACGAGGGCGCGGCTGATGGGTCCGGCCGCACCGCACGATCAGGGCCCCGGCTCGATGGTGATGGCGGTCTTGTCTTCGACCGAGGCCGACTTGTACCACCGGTTGTCGTAGTAGGTGGTGTCGTTGATCGCGTAGTACAGGGTGCCGTGCTCGGGGGCCGTGAACACGGCGCTGCCGCCGATGGGGAAGACGGTCTCCACCCCGGCGTCGGTCACGAACTTGCCCACCAGCATGCCGACCGTGCAGCCCTCGATGTTGCACGGGAAGTCGGCCGCGATGGCCTTCTCGGCGGTGCCCAAGGCGGTGATCCACTCGCCCTTGTCGGTGATCCGGTACCTGTCGGTCAGGGTGCCCGAGATCTTGGCGATGTTGCCCTTGCAGATGTGGACCGGGCGCTGCCAGCCCCGCGCGATGTCCAGGTAGTCGAAGAGCGTGTAGGTGAGCGGCTGGTTGCACTCGCCCGCGGTGAGCTTGGTGGGGAGACCGCTTAGCCAGCTCTGCCATTCGCCTGCATCCTTGCCGGTCTTCATCACGGCGATGCAGTGCTCCAGGTTCGTGACGCTCACGCCTTCGATGGCGACGGGACGGCCGAGCAGCACGGTCTCGACGTCGTCCACCACGCCGGCGTCGAAGGCGAGCGCCTCGTCCTTCCCGCCCGACCACTGGATCTTCATCTGCTCCAGCGACTTCTGGCGCGCCTGCTTCCGATCGCCCTCGAGGAGGCTCTCGTACACCGGGGGGTAGTAGCACTCACCCTTCCAGCCTTCCTCTTTGTGCCAGCCCATGGGGGGCGGCGGAGGCGGTCCCTTCGGCTTCTTGGCTTCGGCGATGTGGGTGAAGAGCAGCAGGGTGAGCATGGAATCTCCCTCGCGCGAACGCGCCCCATTGTAACGGTCCTGCGACCCGCCGATTCCCGGGGCGCCAAAAAACCGGAAGCCGCGGCGTGAACCGCGGCTCGGTTGGGCCGCCGCAGCGGGGGCGGCGGGCGGTCCCGGGGGGCGATCAGCCCTGAGCGACGACGAACGCGAGGATGCAGAGCGACTCGATGAGGGCGAGGCCGATGATCATCGGGACGAAGATCTGGTTGGACGCCTGGGGGTTGCGCGCGATGCCCTCGAGGGCGGCCGCGGCGGTCCGGCCCTGACCGGTGCCACAGCCGAGCGCGGCGAGGCCGATCGCGATGCCGGCACCAACGGCCTTCATGCCGCTGTCGCCGCCGTCTTGGGCGAAGGCGAGACCGGTCGTGGCGATCATGAGCAGGGAGGTGCGGGAGAGGGTACGGACGACGGACTTCATGAGGGACTCCAGCAGAAGCGGTGGACTAGTGATGCCCGTCGTCGTGGGCGACGGCGAGGCCAAGGTAGATGGTGGAAAGGAGCGTGAAGACGAAGGCCTGGACGAAGCAGACCAGCAGGCCGAGGGCGAAGAAGGGGAGAGGGAGCGCGATCGCGAGGATCGCCTGGATGGCGGGATTGTCGACGGCGGTGGCACCCAGCTCGCGAATGATGCTCGCGACGAGGTGGTCGGCGAAGATGTTGGCGGAGAGCCGGACCGTGAGGGTGTAGGGGCGGAGGAAGAGCCCGAACAACTCGATGGCGAAGACCAGCACCGTGACGGGGATCAGCCAGAACGGCAGCTTCGGGCCGGCGAGGTGCTTGATGTACCCGAAGCCGTTCCGGGCGACGCCCGCCACGTTGAACACCACGAACACCGTCAGCGCCATGGCGAGGTTGCTCGAGAAGTTCTCGGTGGCCGGGGGCAGACCGGGGATGAAGCCGATCAGGTTGTTGCAGAAGATGTAGGTGAAGATCGACGCCAGGAACGGGAAGAAGCGGTCCACGTCCTTGTGGGTGAGCGTCCCCGAGAACAGGGTGTAGAGCCCCTGCACCAGGACTTCGGCGGTGTTGCGCGCGGTGAGGCGGTCGTCGGCGATGTACTTGTCGGTCCCGGCGCGGGCCATCACCGCCGTGAGCTGGGTGCGGGCGACGAGGGCGAACACCAGCACCAGGCCGACCACCAGCCAGGTGGTGGCGATCGCCGTGAGGGCTTCCTGCTCGTGCATCCCCAGGGAGTGGGCCAGATGGTCCCCGTGGCCGAAGCCCGGGATGAGCTGAAACCAGGAGAAGCTGCTGACCATCGGGGTCAGCGCGTGGGGCAGGAGCGCGCCGAGGAGTGAGCCGATCATCGCGTCTCCGTGGGGGACAGGTAGCGGATCCCGTCGATGCCGCAGAGCAGGATGCCGAGAGGCCCTGCGCCGAAGCCGATCAGTACGGGGATCGGGGGGAAGATGCTGACCAGGAAGGCGACCATGCCGATCGCCAGCAGGAGCTTCATGGGGAGGAGGACGCCGGACCGGCCGCCCGAGAGCGCGCCGCGCGCCGCGTAGACCAGCAGGAGCAGGTTGGCGAGCGCGCAGCCGGCGCCGATCAGCACCACCAGGGCCACGTCGGTACCCCAGAACAGCGCCGCGCCGCTCAACAGGGCGCCCGCGATGGCGGTGTCACGGATCAGGAGGGAGGGGGGGATCATGGCGCGACTGCTGTAGACCTCGAACGACACGCACACTGCCTGCGAAGAGCCCGCCGAGGGCGAGACCGAGCTTCAGGAACGGGGCCGTCCCCATGCGCTCGTCCAGCCAGCCGCCGACGAAGGCGCCGACCAGGATGCCGGCGGTCATCGTCCAGACCGCGGAGAGCGCCGGAGCTGCCCGTTGCCAGAAGTCGAGCTTCACTCGACACCTTGCGGGGATTCCGGAGAGAGAGTGGTACCAAAGAGCGGGACCCTGCGGTCCCGGGGCCGCGCGGGGTAATCCAGGGCACCCACCATGTCAACCTCCGCAGGCGCCCCACATGCCGGCGTCGGCCTGCTGGGCGGCGTCGATGTCTTCGTCGATGTCGTCCGCGTAGGTGTCGTTCGGCGAGATGGTCAGCGCGTCGGCGTAGCCGTTCCGCGCCAGACGGCGGTTGAAGAAGCCGCCGTCGCCCTCGCCGCGGATGACGTAGGCGAGGGTGCGGCCGAAGTCGTCCTCGCACTCCCCGTCGAAGGTGAGCCAGGCGAGCCGCCCCTCCAGCTCCCCGGCGGTGAACGTCCACGCCTCGTTGCCGTAGCAGTCGGCGGCCTCCCCCTCGTGGCTGACCTCGGGCGTGTCGATGCCGATCATGCGCACGTGGGCGTCCGACCCGTCGTCGTCGTAGGTCCCGTAGAAGGTGTCGCCGTCCACCGTGTAGTCCACGCGCGCGAGGCGCGGCGCGGCGCACGGGTTGCGCCCCTCGGGGAGGTCGGTCAGGGCGCGGACCGCCGCGTCGTCGACCTCGATGGAGGTGGGCGCGTCGGTGGTGGTGGTCCCGGGCGTGTCGGTGTCCCCCGGCTGGGAGAGGTCGGTCGCCTGGGGCAGGCACGCTAGGAGGAGGAGGATCATTCTCCGGGGGCCTCGGTCGCTTCTTCGGGCTCGCCTTCGGGTCCTTCGGCTTCGGGGCCGTCGGCATCGGGGGCCTCCTCGACCTCCGCCAGCCGTGCCATGGCCACGACACGCTCGCCGTCCTCCAGGCGCATGAGGCGGACGCCCTTGGTGTTGCGGCCGACCTCGCGGATCTCTCCCGTGCCGGTGCGGATCACCCGGCCGGTGTCGGTGATGAGCATCACCTGGTCGCCGGGGCGGACGACGGCGGTGCCGACCACCTCGTTCTTCTCGCCGCCCATCGACACGTCGATGTCGATGATGCCCATGCCGGCGCGGTGCTGGGTCTTGTACTCGCCCAGCTCGGTGCGCTTCCCGAAGCCCAGGCTGGTGGCGGTGAGGAGGTGCAGGCCCTCCTCGACGGGGAGCACCTCGAGGTCGACGACCTCGTCGCCGTCCTTGAGATCGATGCCGCGCACGCCGCGGGAGACGCGGCCCAGGTGGCGGACCTCGTCGCCCGGGAACCGGCAGGACATGCCGCCGCGGGTGGTGATCATCATCTGCTGCTCGATGCGGGCGAGCTTGACGGTGAGGAGGCTGTCCCCGTCTGCCACGTCGCAGGCGGTCAGGCCGACCTGGCGGATGTTGGAGTAGGCCGAGAGCTCGGTCCGCTTGACCAGGCCACGGCGTGAGCAGAACACCAGGTCCACCCCGGCTTCCTGGAAGTCCTTCACGGAGACCACCGCCGCGACCTTCACGCCCGGCTCGAGGTTCACCAGGTTGACCAGGGGCTTGCCCTTGGCGGTGGGCAGGCCTTCCGGCACGTCGTAGACGCGCAGCCAGTACAGCATCCCGGTGTCGGTGAAGATCAGCAGGTAGCTGTGGGTGTTCGCGATGAAGATGGACTCGACGAAGTCCTGGTCGCGGGTGACCATCCCGGTCTTGCCGGTGCCGCCGCGGCGCTGCATCCGGTACTCGGTGAGCGAGGTGCGCTTGATGTAGCCGAGGTGGGAGACGGTCACGACCTGGTCTTCGGAGGCGACGAGGTCCTCCAGCGAGAGATCCCCCAGCGCGTCGACGATCTGGGTGCGGCGGACGTCCCCGTAGCGGTCGCGGACGGCGGTGATCTCGTCCTTGATGACCCCGAGCAGGACCGCCTCGCTGGCGAGGATCGAGAGCAGCCAGGTGATGCGGGTCATCAACTCGGCGTACTCGTCCTCCAACTTCTGGCGTTCCAGGCCGACGAGGCGCTGCAGACGCATGTCGAGGATGGCCTGGGCCTGGACCTCGCTGAACTGGAACTCGGAGATGAGGCGGGACCGTGCTTCGTCGCCCGTCTGGCTGGAGCGGATGAGGCGGATGATCGCGTCGATGTGGTCGAGGGCCTTGATGAGCCCTTCGAGGATGTGGGCGCGATCGCGGGCCTTACGCAGCTCGAAGCGGGTGCGACGGAGGGTGACCTCGCGACGGTGGCCCAGGTAGCTGACCAGCAGCTCCTTGAGGTTCAGGATGCGCGGGCGCTGGTTGACGATGACCAGCATGATGATGCCGAAGGTCGTCTGGAGCTGGGTGTGCTTGTAGAGCTGGTTGAGGATGACCTCCTGCACCCCGTCGCGCTTGAGCTCGACCACCACGCGCATGCCCTGGCGGTCGGACTCGTCCCGGACCCCGTGGATGCCCTCGATCCGCTTGTCCTTCACGAGGTCGGCGATGGCCTCCTGGAAGGTGGCCTTGTTCACCTGGAAGGGGAGCTCGGTGATGATGATCGCGTCGCGGTTCTCGACTTCTTCGAAGTGGGCGGTGCCGCGGATGGTGACCTTGCCGCGCCCCGTCTCGTAGGCCTCGCGGATGCCTTCGCGGCCCTGGATGGTGGCGCCGGTGGGGAAGTCGGGGCCGACGATGTGCGTCATCAGCTCGGGGATGTCGATCTGGGGGTTCTCGATCAACGCCAGGAGCCCGTTGATGACCTCGGTGAGGTTGTGGGGCGGGATCTTGGTGGCCATGCCGACCGCGATGCCTTCGGCGCCGTTGACGAGCAGGTTGGGGAAGGCCGCCGGGAGCACTTCGGGCTCGACGGTGGAGCCGTCGTAGTTGGGGACGAAGTTGACGGTCTCGGCGTCGATGTCCCCGAGCAGCTCTTCCGCGAGGCGCGTCATGCGCGACTCGGTGTAGCGGTAGGCGGCGGGGGGGTCGCCGTCCACCGACCCGAAGTTGCCCTGCCCGTCGATGAGCAGGTACCGCATGTTCCAGGGCTGGGCCATGCGCACGAGGGCGTCGTAGACCGCCATGTCGCCGTGGGGGTGGTACTTCTTGAGCACCTCGCCGACCACGCCGGCGCACTTGGAGTAACGCCGGTTTGAAAGGAGGCCTTCCCGGAGCATCGCGTAAAGGATGCGGCGGTGGACGGGCTTGAGGCCGTCGCGGACGTCGGGGAGCGCCCGTCCGATGATGACGGACATCGAGTAGTCCAGGTACGAGGAGCGCATCTCCTCTTCAATCTGGATGGGCACCAGGTGCCGGGCGATCTTCTCCACCGCTTGCTCCGTCAACGACCCCGCGGTCTAACCCGGCGCCGCGGTATGTGGTCGCCGTGTGCGGTCGTTACCGGATGGCAGCCTCACCCGAGACGCTGCTCGTCGTCTTCGGCGTGCTCCCCGAGCTCGGTGGGGTGCTGTTCCCGCCGCGGTACAACGTCGCGCCCACGGACGTCATGCCGGTGGTGACCGGGCACCGCGGCGAGCGCATGGTGAAGCTGCTGCGCTGGGGCCTGCTGCCGATGTGGGCGAAGGACCCCAAAGAGGGCGCGAAGATGATCAACGCCCGCGCCGACGGGGTCGCCACCAAGCCCGCCTTTCGGGGTGCGTTCCTCCGGCGGCGATGCCTTGTGCCCGCGGACGGCTGGTACGAATGGGAGAAGCCGAGCCGACAGGCATGGCTGTTCCGGCGTCCGGACCGGGGGCTGCTCGCCCTGGCTGGGCTCTGGGAGACCTGGCGTGGCCCCGAGGGGCCGGTCGGGACCTTCACGATCATCACCACCGAAGCGAATCAGACCTGCCGCTTCGCGCACGAGCGCATGCCGGTCGTCCTCTCGGGGGGTGCGCGCGACGCCTGGCTGGATCCCGACGCCGACCCCGGGATCCTGCAGCAGTTGCTGCGTCCCGCCGAGGAGGATGCCGTCGTGGCCCGGAAGGTCGGGCCTCGGGTAGGCAACGTGCGGAACGACGATCCCGAGGTCTCGGCGGAGGAAGAGGGCTGAGCGAGGCGGAGGGACCCTCGGCTCAGTAGACCGAGTACTGACGCCGGTACGCTTCGTGCTCCGCCTCGTTTCGGGACGGATGCAGCGTGCGGGTGCTGTCGTGGAGGTAGTACCAGTAGGGGCTCTCGACCGGCGCCAGGGCCGCTTCGAGGGCGACGACGCCGGGGTTGCCGATGGGGGTCGCGGGCAGGCCGGGCCGAAGCCGGGTGTTCCAGGGGTCGGAGGGGTCCCGGAGCTTGACCATGAAGGCGTCGCGGTCGTTCCAGTTCTCGATCGTGTAGCGGCTGGTCGCGTCGACCCCGAGGTTCCAGCCGCTGTCGATCCGCTTCCAAAGGATGCCGGCGATGAGGGGCCGGTTCTCGGGCAGGGGCTCCTCGCGCTCGATCATCGACGCCATCGCCACCAGCTCGGGGAGGCTGCGCTTGGACGCGGCGATGGCCTCGGCGCGGGGCGTCGCGAAGCGGGCGGCGAAGGTCTCGAGCTGACGGCAAATGAACGCGTCCGCGGTGAAGCCCTCGACCTCCACCCGGTAGGTCTCCGGGTAGAGGTACCCCTCGAGCGTGTCGGCCGGGAGCGACACCGGCACCTTGCACTGCGTCAACTTCGCCGGCGCGGACGCGATCGCCGCGTAGTCCCCCGCCTTGATCCAGCCTCGGGTGGCCAGCGCGGCGTCGATCTCGCGGATCCGCCAGCCTTCGAGCACGGTGAAGTCTTCGGTGATGGGGATCGGCGCCGCGCAGAGCGCGTCCAGCACCGCCTCCTTGGGCATGTCGGGGCGGACGGGGTGGCGTCCCGCCTTCACGCAGGTGCCGTCCTGGCTGCGCAGCCAGGCCTTCCACTTCCACTCCGCGTCGATGACGCCCGCCGCGGCGAGGTCGTCGGCGAGGCCGGAGGCGGTGGCCCCCTTGGGGACGGTGAAGAACTGCTCGGTGGAGTCGGCCGGGTCGGCCGGGCCGGATAGATCGCAGCCAAGGAAGAACGCCAGGATCATTCCATTCCCCACAGGTCACGGCCTGCGTAGTCGCGGCGCCCCGCCGGTCGCGCCAACACGGCCAGGAACCCCCGGCAGAGCACTTCGAGGGGGATCGCGCGGTAGTCGTCCACGATGCCGGTCAAGCCGGGGAGCTTCCGCAGCGCCGCGCCGAGCGCGAGGGTTCCGGGCGGGACGCGGCGGCGGCCGTGGTGGCTCTCGGGGCCATCCTCCGGGGAAACCAAGGCCGAAGGCCGGAAGATGTCCCACTCCAGCCCGCTGTCCCGAACGATCTGCTCACACTCTCCCTTCATCTTCAGGTAGGCGCCGGCCCCGCCCGCCCCCATCGACGACAGGAGAAGGAAGCGGGGCACGTGGGCAGCCTGCGCGCCTGCGACCAGTTGGCGCGTGGAGCCCACGTCTGCGGAGGCGTAGGTGTCTCCGCTGTCGAAGCGGTGCCGCATGGTCCCGACCAGGGAGAGGACGGCGTCGCAGCCGCGCATCGCCTCGGCAAGCGCCGCCGCGTCGGCCAGGTCGAAGACCCGCGCCCGAGGGTCCGTCAGCTTCGCGGCGGACTGCGGGCGGACGTGCAACACGAGGTCCAGGCCGGCGGCGGTGGCCATGGGGATGAACACCTGCCCGGTCGCGCCGGTCGCTCCAGCCACGAAGAGTCGCATGGGTGCGGATTAGTCGAAGGGCTGCCGGCGCGCTACCGAGACGCTCCGCGCCCGACGCGGATCCGGAGTAGACCGCGCCCATGGAATGGACCTCCGCGCAGCAGGCGATCTTCGCCCACCCGCTCGACGCGCACGCGCTGGTCCGCGCCGCCCCCGGGTCCGGGAAGACCACCACCCTGGTGGGGCGGGTGCAACAGATGGTCCAGCGGCTCGGCGTCGCGCCCGCGCGCATCCGCGTGGTCATGTTCAACCGCGGCGTCCGCGAGACCTTCCACCAGCGGCTGGTGGCGACCGGGATCGACGGCGTGCGCGTCAGCACCTTCGACGCGCTCGGCTACGAGGTGCTCCGCGCCGCCGACGCCCAGAGCTGGCTCTCGCGGCGGCTGGACGTGCGCGCGGACGCCGCCATGCAG
The DNA here is from genome assembly GCA_043750895.1 of Pseudomonadota bacterium. Classification (GTDB taxonomy): domain Bacteria; phylum Myxococcota_A; class UBA796; order UBA796; family SXON01; genus JAYVAS01. The sequence goes on along the minus strand of JAYVAS010000234.1, from coordinate 3,422 downwards.
CTCGCCCGCGAGGCGTGGCGGCCCTTCCGCGATCAGATCGACGACGCCGACGAAGTGGCACGCGCCGTCTCCTTCTGGAAGGCCCACCTCATCCCGCCGGACAAGGCGGCGTTCCCGAGCAACCCGGCGCTGGTCGAGGCCTACCGCAGCTACGAGGCCCTCCGGCGGCAGGAGGACCGACAGATCATCACCTTCGAGGACATGGTCTACACCGCGGTCGGCGTGATGCGCGCGCGCCGGCAGTCCCCGCTGCCGTCCTTCGACCACCTGCTCGTGGACGAGTTCCAGGACGTGAACCCGGGCCGGGTCGAGCTCTGCCAGCGCCTGCTCCACCCCGCGGCCACCATGATGGCGGTGGGGGACGAGGATCAGGCGATCAACGAGTGGTGTGGGGCGAGCCCCTCCTTCCTCCGCGACTTCGAGACCTGGTTTCCGAGCCTGCCGTGTCGGCGCTACCCGCTGCCGCGGAGCTTCCGCCTCGGGCCGGTGTTGGCCGACGCCGCCAACCGCCTCATCGCCCACAATCCGGAACGAACGCCGGGGGTGGTCGAGGGGGGCGGACGGCATCCCGGGGCGCTCACCCTGGTGCGCGATGCCGCCGCCGCGGTGCGCGCGCTCCGCGCCTCGGGGGTGCCGGCGCGCGACATCGCGGTGTTGTACCGGGGGCGCTCGCAGGGCGCGGCCACGCTCGCCGCGCTGGTCTCGGCGGGGATCCCGGTGGAGACCGAGGATGCCGACCTGCTCCGTCGTGGCCGAGGCCCGGACCTCGCGTTGGGCTACCTGCGCTACGCCACCTCCGACGAGCCGGTGGAGTTCGACCACGCGTGGCGGGTGGTGTGCGCGCCCGAGCGCTACATCCGGAAGGACGGCTTCACGCTGATGGTCAAGAAGGGTGGCCGACGCGGCCTCCGCGCCCTGCTCGCCGACCGCGCGCTGGCGGTCGAGGTCGGGATGTCGGTGCCGGCGATCAAGGCGATGCGCACGCTGTCGGGGCTCTTGGACCGGATGGGCCGGGCGCGGACCGCCGGCGCGGCGCTCGCGCTGCTCTCCGAGGAGGTGGACCTGGAGGACCAGTTCGAGACCTGGGTCCGGTCCGACAAGGAGCGGGAGGTGGCGATCGCCACGGTCGCCGCGCTGCAGGTGCTGCTGGAGGGGCTGAACGTCCGCCCGGCCGACGCCGCGCAGGCCGTCGCCGAGATCGACCCCGCCCACGGCGCGCCCGCGGACGAACGGGTGCGGGTCACCACCATCCACAAGGCCAAGGGTCTCGAGTGGCGCCACGTCGTGCTCCCCGCGCTCGCCGAGGGGTTCTGCCCGGCCAACGAGGTGGGCAAGACCCCGGGCAGCGTGGACCACCCCAACGGCCTGCCTCAAGGGCCGTTCATGGAGGAGGAGCGACGGATCTTCTACGTGGGCCTCACCCGGGCGATCGAGGCGGTGCACCTGGACGTGCCCCCCGAGGAGGCCAGCCGCTTCCTCACGGAGTGTGGCGCGGTGCGCCCGGTCGCCGCCGTCACCCGCCGCCGCAAGGGGGCGAGCGTGGACGAGCTCGTGCGCGCCACCGTGGCGCGGGCGGGCGGCCCCGATCCCGGGCCCGGGGCGATGGGGAAGAAGTGGTCGGAGGACGACGACGACGCGCTGGCCGTAGCGTGGGAGGAGGGCGCGACGGTCGACGACCTCGCCGAGCGCTTCGAGCGCTCCACGGGCTCCATCACCGCGCGGCTGGTGCGCCTGGCGTTGGTGGAGTCGCGCGACGAGGCACGCGCCAGGAGGTAGGGAGCGCTTGCCTGCACCCGATCATTCGATTGGTCTGCCCATCCTGCGAGGCTCCCCTTGCTCACGCTTTCCTTGTTTTCGCTCCTCGGCTCCTTCGCCTTCGCCCTCGCCCCGGCTGGGCCGGTGGTGGCCCCCGCGCCCGCCGTGGTCGCCCCGGCCCCCGCGCCGGTCGAGGATCCGAACCTCTGGCTGGAGGACGTCACCGGCGCCCGCTCGCTCGAGTGGGTGCGAGCCCGAAACGCCCAGAGCGAAGGCGAGCTCGGCGCCGCGGCCAACTTCGCAGCGACGGAGGCGCGCCTCCTCTCGATCATGAACAGCGACGCCAAGATCCCCATGGTCGCGAAGATGGGCGATTACTACTACAACTTCTGGAAGGACGGGGCCCACGCGCGGGGGATCTGGCGCCGCACCAGCTGGGCCGAGTACCAGAAGCCGAACCCGGCCTGGGAGACGGTGCTCGACGTCGACGCGCTCGGGGCCGCCGAGAAGGAGAGCTGGGTGTGGGAGGGCTCGGATTGCCTCTCCCCGGCCTACGATCTGTGCCTGGTCTCGCTCTCACGCGGCGGCGCCGACGCCTCGGTCGTCCGGGAGTGGGACATGAAGACCCGGAGCTTCGTGAAGGGCGGCTTCGAGCTGCCCGAGGCCAAGCAGAGCGCGACCTGGGCCGACAAAGACACCCTCTGGGTGGCCAGCGATTTCGGACCCGGCACCATGACCACCTCCGGCTACGCCCGGACGGCACGGCGCTGGAAGCGGGGATCCCCGCTGAGCAGCGCCGAACTGGTGTTCGAAGGCAAGGAGTCGGACGTGGCCGTGGGCGCCTGGCACGACTCCACCAAGGGCTTCGAGCGCGACTGGCTCGAGCGGTCACCTACGTTCTGGACCAACGAGATGTTCCTCTGGAGCGAGGGCAAGTCGGTGCGGATGGAAAAGCCGGACGACGCGATCATGAGGGTTTTCCGAGAGTGGATGTACCTCGAGCTGCGCTCCGACTGGACGCTCGGCGAGAAGACCTGGAAGGCGGGGTCCCTGCTCGCCATCCCGCTCGACGACTTCATCTCCGGAAAGCGTGTGTTCGACCTGCTGTTCGAGCCCACGCCGCGGACCTCCCTGGCGGGGTTTGCGACGACCCGCCATCACGTGGTGCTCGCGACCCTCGACAACGTGAGGAGCCGCCTCGAGGTGCTCACTCCCGGCAAGAAGGGCTGGAAGCGGGAGGCCTTCCCGGGCCTCCCGGCGCTGGGAACGGTCAACGTCTGGGCGGTCGACGCCGAGCGCTCGGACGACGTGTTCTTCACGATCACCGACTACGTGACCCCCACCACCCTGCAGTACCTCCGGCTCGGCAAAGGCAACCCAAGGACCCTCAAGCAGCTCCCCGCCTTCTTCGACGCCACCGGCCTCGAGGTGACCCAGCACGAGGCCACGTCGAAGGACGGCACGAAGATCCCCTACTTTCAGGTGTCCCGCAGAGACCTCGCGCTCGACGGGAGCCACCCGACCCTGCTCTACGGCTACGGCGGCTTCGAGGTCTCCTTGTTGCCCTCCTACTCGGGCGGGATCGGCGCCTCCTGGCTCGAGCCGGGAGGGGTGTACGTGGTGGCCAACATCCGCGGCGGCGGCGAGTTCGGCCCCGGCTGGCATCA
>JAYVAS010000233.1:0-8481 GCA_043750895.1 Pseudomonadota bacterium | reverse complement strand
CCGGCCAGCGGTCGTTGGCGAGCGCGGTCTGCGAGACGTGCCCTTCGGGGTCCACCACGATTCGCCGCGGATCCCCGGGGAGGGGCAGGCTGGCGCTGCCAGGACCGGTCTGCCAGGGCGGGAGCGGGACGCCGTCCACATCGACCCGGACGACCTCCGACGGCGCGTCATCCGGGGCGGCGCGGTCGATCCGCGCGCCATCGGGCGTGACCCGGACCGCGTAGTCCTGGTCCCGCGGGGGGGCGAACCACGCCGCCACGAAGTCGGGATCGAGCGCCAGCGCGGCCGCGGCGTCTCGGAGCGTCTGGCCGCCGGAGAGCAGGGTGGCGAGCTGCCCGGCGGTGCCGCGCCCCCGCAGGTCGTCGAGCTGGGCCGCGATCGCCCGGGCCGGCGGGCGACCGGCGAGTCGCTCGATCGGGCCCTCCGGCACCCGCCACTTCTCGTCGAAAATGTCTACGTAGTAGGGCAGCGTGCCGTCGTGGAGGATCTCATCCACGACCGGGTTCCACGACGCCCACCCGAGCACCGCGTCGGGGTCGATCGCCGGGGCGTCACGCGTCGCCGCCGCTGCCACGAAGGCCCGATCCCACGCCTCCGCGAGGGGGGACGCCGCCGCCGCCAGGGCCTCCCGCAGCGGGGCCAGGTGGTAGGGCTCGAAGGTCGGCGTGACCCTGAACGCACGATCGGAGAGGTAGACGAGCCCGGGCGCCGGGGTCGCGAGCCGCTGAAAGTCGAGGTCCTCCACCACGGTGACGCCTGGCACGCCGACGCGCTGGATCCACCTCCGGGCGTGGCGTTCGGGGCCCCGATCCACCACCCGCACCGAGCCGCCCGGGACCGGCAGGTCGACCACCTCGGCGTCGAGGAGCACGGCGAGCGCCGCGCGGTCCGCCGTTCCCTGCCAGCGGACGGTGCCGGTTCCGGTCCGGCCGTTCAGGACGATGACCCCCGGCCCGGACACGTCCACGGTCCAGTCGGCGACGAGCGGCAGCCCGGCGGCGTCGACCGGTTGCGGGTACCAGCCGCCGTTCCCGTACAGGCCGCGCCCCGGAATCACCCCCACGTCCCCGAAACGGCGCGGCAGCTCGGTCGTGAACGACCAGGTGCCCGGAAACGCCGGCACCGCCTCCCAGGTCATGGTCCCGGCGTCGGGGCGTCCCGGGAAGGTGCGGAGGTGGTCCCGATTGGTCTCCACCGGCGCGAGCGCGTCGAGGGGGTTGACCAGGTCGGCGTCGACGGTCATCACCCCGCGGATCGTGGTGAGATCGGCGTCGACCGTCGCCGAGATCGACACGGTGAGCGCGTAGGCAGAGGCCACGATCAGCACCGGCGCTGCCCTCGCCGCCCGGTCGGCCGGGCGTTCAGTAGGTGACGCCCAGCGCCATGTTCAGGGTCGGCACGGACCCGAAGGGGTAGCTGGCCGCGAAGGTGGCGGTGTAGTCGCCGTTGACGATGCGGAAGCCGCCGCCGATGCGGATGGGCGCCAGGGAGGCATCGAAGCCCTCGTCGGTCTTGAAGCCGGAGATCTCGGTCACCCGGCCCTCGAGGCGCGACCCGGTGAGGTCCACCCGGGGCGCGGCGTGGATCCGGTCCTGGCCCACGGAGAGGAAGGGGCTGAAGGTGGCCTGGTGGATGCCCTCGGTGACCCCGAAGGGCACGGTGTAGCCAATGGTGGCGTTCAAATCGAGGACGCCGACCTCGAGCTCGTCGTTGCCGATGTAGCCGGCGTAGCCCACCTGGAAGGCAACGTCGGGGAAGCGCCGGTACCCCTCGAAGGGCGCCCACCGGGCGTACCCTCCCATTGCACCGGTGCGGCTGAAGCCCAGCCAGGAGAAGTTGGCACCGACCTCGAGGGAGGCGGGGAGGCCCTTGCGCACCTGCACGCTGGGCACGAAGTAGTACGTAGCGGGGTCTTCGTCGGGATCGGCGAGGTCCCAGCCAGTGGGGTGCACGCCGTCGATGGTGCCGGTGCGGACGAAGGAGAAGCTGTTGGAGATGCCCACGTAGAAGCCGTTGACGCCCAGGGTCTCGGCCGGGCTCATCATCGGATTGCTGATCGTGGCGGCCAGCTCCTTGACCAGGGTGGTGTAGCCGGCGACGACGTAGTCGTCTTCGCCTGTCGTGGTCGTTGACTGGCCGCCGTAGTCCTCCATCGCCAGGATCGAGACATCTTCGGGGAAGGCAGCCCAAGCGACAGCGGTGAGCAACAACATCGCGGGAAAGGTACCGCGTCGCAAGGCAGTCCGCGAGCCACGCCCACAAGTTCAGCGACGCACCGACGCGTCCGGGGTCCCCTCCCCGCCAAACGATTTTGACTTTCGTTATCAATACCGTTAGCTCCCCTAGCGGAAGGCACGATGTCGACACTGAGGGTTCTGCTCTGCATGGTCCTGACCGCCGCGCTCAGCCGACCGGCGGCGGCCTACGTCTACTGGACCCCCGAGACCCTGCTCGCCAGCTACTTCCCCGCCCCACAGCGCGTCACCACCGAGGTCTACGCGCCCGACCCGGGCACCGTCGAACGCCTGCGTGGGGCGCTCCGCTACGCGCCCCCCAGCGAAGTCTCGATTCGGGTGGGCCGCAGCGGCGATGCGGTGGCCGGCTACGCGATCCTCGACAGCCAGCTCGGTCAACACGAGCCCATCGACTTCGGCGTGCTGTTCACCCCCGACGGCGTCGTGGCCCGGGTGGAGATCCTGGTCTACCGGGAAGCCTACGGCGAAGGCGTCCGCGCCGAGGCGTTCCGACGCCAGTTCGTGGGGCTGGGTCCCTCGGCCGCCATGCGCCCCGGGAAGGAGATCCGGGTGGTCTCCGGGGCCACGATCTCCACCCGCTCCATCAGCACCGGCGTCCGCCGCGCCACCCTGCTCCTCGCCGCCTACCTGGGGCGCCCGCTCTCGTGACCGAATTCTCCACGCGCGGCGGGCAGATGCTCCGACGACTCCCCCCCGGCGCCCGGGTCGTCTACGCCGGGTTCCTCGTCTTCCTGCTCCTCGGCCTGGTCAGCGCCGCGCTGCTCCACGCCGACGCCATGGGCTTCGACCGGGCCGCCACCTACTGGCGCGGGGACGAAGCGCAGATGCTCTACCCGAAGAGCTACCGGCAGCTCCTCGAGCTGACCCACTTCCACCTGTTCACCGAGCCGGTGGTGTGGCTGGTAGTGGCCCACCTCTACCAGTTGAGCGGCGGGCGGGGGTGGATCATCCTCGGGACCCTCGGCGCGATCGGCGCGCAGGTGGCGTTGCCCTGGGTCGTGACCTACGTCTCTCCGGCCCCGGCCGTGCTCTTGCTTCCGGCCACGGTCGGGGTGGTCGGCGGCCTGCTCTGGATGATCGTCGCGTCCCTACGCGAGCTGGCGGCGCCTCGCTCCTGATCGTCACCTCTGCGCTCGCCGGCACCCTCCGTGCGTCCCGGATGGCGATGGGGACCGTGGTCGGCGTGACCGTGGTGGCCGACGACGAGGCGGTCGCCGCGGTGGCCGTGGACGCCGCCTACGCCCACATCGACCGATGGGAGGACCGACTCTCCGAGTGGCGCCCCGACAGCGCGATCAGCACCCTCAACCGGACCGGCGGTCCGGTCACCCTCCCCCCGGAGGGCACGGCGCTGCTGCGCTGGGCGGCGCAGCTCCGAGACGACACGGAGGGGCGCTTCGACATCCTCTGGCGCGGGGGCCCCGGGCGGGCGCTCCGCGAGGAGGGAGACGCCTGGTTCCTCGAGGAAGGACCTATCGATCTCGGTGGCATGCTCAAGGGATTTCTCAACGATCGGGCCGCCGAGGTGCTCCTGGCCTCGGGGTTCGAGGACTTTCTCATCGATGCCGCCGGAGACCTGCTCGCCCACGGCGATGCCGAGCGGGGCAAGGGGTGGGTGGTCGAAGTCCCCGGCGGCGACCGCCCGCTGCGCGCCCGACTCCGAAACGAAGCGCTCTCGACGTCGGGCACCCGCGCCCAGCCAGACCACGTCCACGATGCCCGCGACGGCAGCCCCATCCCCGGTGACCCCCTGGTGACCGTCATCGCTCCCACTGGCACCAGCGCCGACGGCCTCGCCACCGCGATCCTGGCCGGTGCGCCGGTCTCGTTGGCACCGGCCTACGGCGCGGTCGCCGTGCGTCAGGTCGAGGGGACGATCGAACGTTCGGCCGGGGCGCGGCGCCGGCTGCGTTGACGGGCGATCAGCCGCCGATCGCGGTCATGACCCCCTCGAAGTTGCGCCCGCCCTCGGTCTCCGCGGCGTGGCCGGCCGGCTTCCCGAGGACGATGGCCTGGATCGCCCCCCGGAGGTCGGCGTCGGAGCCCCCGCTGCGCACGAGGTCGCGCAGGCTCGGCGTGTCCTCGTAGCCCAGGCAGGTGCGCAGGTGGCCGTCGGCCTGCAGCCGCAGGCGGTTGCAGGTCGCGCAGAAGTGCTCGGTGAGCGGGGCGATGAAGCCCACCCGCAACCCTCCCACCGTCCAGTATTTCGCGGGCCCACCGCCTCCGCGCTCGGCGCTCGGCAGGACGGGACCGATCTCCGCGAGCCGGCGCCGCATCTCGGCAGCGGAGACGTTCTGGTGCCAACGGCCCTCGAAGGGCATGTACTCGATGTACCGGACGATGGTGTCGGCCGCGTGCGGCTGGAAAGCCCGCGCGATGGAGACGATCTCGTCGTCGTTCTCGCCCGCCATCACCACCACGTTCAGCTTGATCGGGAGCAGCCCGGCCGCCCGGGCGGCGGCGATTCCCGCCAGCACCGCCGCGAGATCCCCGCCGCGGGTGATCCGCGAGAACCGACCCGGATCGAGCGAGTCGATGGAGACGTTCACGCGGGTCAGCCCGGCCTGCGCGAGCGGCGACGCCAGCGCACCGAGGGCCTGACCGTTGGTGGTCATGGCGATGTCGTCGATACCCGGGATCGCGGCGAGCGCGCGTACGAGCGCGACGATGTCGCGCCGGACGGTGGGCTCCCCGCCCGTGAGGCGCACCCGGCGCACCCCCATCGAGGCCATGACGCCCACGATGCGCGCGATCTCTTCGAACGAGAGCACGTCGGCACGCGGAATCCAGCTCATCCCCTCCGCCGGCATGCAGTAGACACACCGGTAGTTGCACCGGTCGGTGACGCTGACCCGGACGTAGGTGTGCTGGCGGCCGAAGCGGTCCAACAGCGCGGGGCCGTCGGGTCGCACCTCGGGCGCCGCCGGGGTCATGCCGGAAGCCGCCGCTCGACTTCGCCGGCGATGGTGTCGAACACCGTCTCGCCATCGAGCACCGCCGGTCGACCGAGGTCTCCGCCGGACCGGATCCCGTCTCGTAGCGGCACACACGCCAGGATCGGCACCCCGTACTCCTCGGCCAACTGCTGCCCGCCGCCCTGCCCGAAGGGGAACGCCCGGGCGCCGCCGGGCAGGTCGTACCAGCTCATGTTTTCGACCACCCCGAGGATGGGCACGTCGAGCTTCTTGAACATCTCGATACCCCGCACCGCGTCGCCGAGGGCCACCGCGTTGGGGGTGGTGACGACGATCCCGCCCGAGATCGGCACCGCCTGGATCATGGTGAGCTGGGCGTCGCCCGTGCCCGGCGGGAGGTCGACGATCAGGTAGTCGAGCTCGCCCCAGGCGACGTCCCTCAAGAACTGGTTGACCACCCCCATGACCATCGGCCCGCGCCAGATGATGGGCTCCTTCTCGTCGACCAGGAAGCCGATGGACATGACCCCCACCCCGTGGGCACGGAGCGGCAGGATCTTCTTGGCCTCGTTCGCGATGGGGCGCCCGGTGACGTGCATCATCAACGGCAGGGAGGGCCCGTAGATGTCGGCGTCCATGAGGCCTACGGCCCGACCGCGGCGCCCCAGGGCGACCGCGAGGTTGGTGGCCACGGTGCTCTTCCCGACCCCGCCCTTCCCCGATGCCACCGCCACGATGTACTTCACGCCGGGGATCGGCTGGAGGGTGATCGGCCCGCCGTGGGGCTGGATGCCCGGCCCGCTCATGCCCCGCAGCGGCTCCTTCTTCGGCGCGGCCGCGGGAGCCGGCGGCGCGGCGCGCGCGGTCAGCGGTGCGACCCCCTCGACCCGGATGGTGCAGGCTACGTCGCCGCTCCAGCCCTTCTCCACGAGGTTGCGCAGGACCGCCTCCCGGAGACGCGTGCGGTCATCCGCGGAGTGCTCAGCCTTCACCTGAAGGGTGAAGCGGAGGACGTCGCCGTCCACCCGCGCGTCGTGAATCATGCCGGCCAGCCAGACCGACCGTCCGGAGAGAGGATCGCGCACCCGCGTCGCAGCGGGCTCGAGGAGCGTGAGGGGGTCCATTCCCCCGCCTAACCCAGCCGGCGCCGCCTACCGCTGGCTCCACTGAAGCGCGAGGCTGGCCAACGCCTGCGCCGGGGTTCCGAATGCGATGGCGCGATGGCCGTCCCAGCGGGTGATCCCCGCGGCCGTCCGCACGTACACGGCGGTGCTGTCGCAGGCCCAGATCGTGGTTTCGGTCGTGCCCTCGCTGCGCGGAGACGAGGCGGCCAGCGGGTGCTCGCCCACCCAGCCGGAGGTGCCGACCAGCCCGACGCGGCGAGGGAAGCGGTGCAGCGCGAGCAGCTCCCAGCCGTCGCGGTCGGGCCGCAGCGCGAGCACGCGGGACGACGGGCGGAGGAGGTCGGGAAAGCCCACCGCCAGCCAGACTTCGTCGGGGTTGGTGAGCCGCCCCACGGTACCCGCGGCGAGGACGTCGACCACCGCGGCCGGGAGGTCGTCGGGCAACGGCGCCGCTGCCTCCACGCGCAGCCCCAGCGCCGCCACGGCGGCCTCCCAACCGGAGGCCGCGACCGGGAGCGGGGTCTCCTTGGCGAGCTCGGCGGTGAGGTGCCCGAGCTCGGGGAGGATCAGCTTCTCCATCGCCAGCCGGCACGCCTTGGTCGAGCCGGGCAGGCTGAACACCGGGCGCCCGCCCGCGATGCCCCCGACCGCCGACGAGAGCATCGCCGCTGCCCCCACCTCCGCCCAGGACAACATGCGGAACAGCTCCCCGAAGCCGGGGAGCACCCGATCGAGCCGCCGCGACACCACCTCGGGCGTCCCATCCCGCGCCGAGATCCCCGTCCCGCCGGTGAGCACCACCGCCGCCACCGCGGGATCGGCGAGCGCCGCATCGAGCGCCGCACCGATGGCGTCGGGGTCGTCCGCGACCCGCGCGTGACCGGCGACGTGATGGCCGGCGGTCTCGGTCAGCTCGCGCAGGAGCGCGCCGGAGGTGTCGGCGCCGGGGGCGCGCGTGGTCGAGACGGTGATGAGGTGGATCCCGAGCGCGCGGAAGACAGCGGGAACGTGGGCGTGGGCCATCCCCCTGCCTATCCGCGCGCCGCTGCGAGCCACAGCTCGAGAATCACCACCGCCGCCTCCTGATCCACCATGGGCTTACGATCGATGGCCCGCACCCCGGCAGCCTGGAGTCGGGTGTGGGCCTCGACCGTGGTGTACCCCTCGTCCACCCAGTCCACCGCGAGGCCGGTCGCGGCAGCCAGCGCCACCCCCACCTGCCGGGCCAGCCGCGCCGAACGCCCTTCCAGGCCGTCGTCGTCGACGGCGACGCCCACCACCAACTGGGTGACGCGCCGCTCGGCGCACACGCGGACGAGCTGCGCGACGTCCGCCGCCACCGACTTCCGGGCGAGCGTAGAAACCGGAAACACGAAGCTTCTACCTGGATCCGTTACCGCCACCCCGATGGTCCGGGTGCCGACATCGAGAGCGAGCGCGGGGCCTTTGGGCGACATCGTCGATCGGCTATCGCGCGCGCGGGTCCGCCTGCATAGGCGCTCGGATGGCGCAGTTCGACATCGTCTCGCAGGGTGAGGAGCTGGTCTCGGGTGCCACGGTGGACACCAACGCCGGGTGGATCGCCAGGGACATGAAAGATCACGGCTTCGAACCGGGTCGTTTCACGGTGGTCGGGGACGTCCGCGCCCACATCCGGGACGCGCTCCGAGAGGCGGCCGCCCGGTCACCGGTGGTGGTGTGCACCGGCGGACTCGGGCCCACCACCGACGACCTGACCGCCGAGGCCGCCGCGGAGGCCTTCGGCACCACCCTCGCGCTCGACGACGTCGCCCTGGCGCAGGTCGAGGACCGCTACCGCTCCCGCAACCGGATCATGCCGCCGGCGAACCGGAAGCAGGCCTACCTCCCCGTCGGCGCGGCGTTGCTCGAGAACCGATGGGGCACGGCGCCCGGCTTCCGGATCGAGCACGCCGGCAGCGTGCTCTACTTCCTCCCGGGGGTGCCCTACGAGATGAAGGCGATGTACGCCCATCACGTGGCCCCGGAGCTCGCCGCGCGTTTCTCGCTGCCTCCGCGTCGCACGGTCGTCCTGCGCTGTGTCGGGCTGCCCGAGTCGGAGGCCCAGGGGCGGATGGACGGGTTCGAGCGCCCGGGCGTCGCGGTCGGCTACCGCGCGCACCTCCCGGAGATCCACGTCAAGCTGCACCTCGATCCGGACGTGGACGC
>JAYVAS010000232.1:0-2393 GCA_043750895.1 Pseudomonadota bacterium | reverse complement strand
TGGGAGGCTCCGTACGTGGACGAGTACGGGCCGCAGGAGGATGCTGATCGGAACGCCGCGGCCTGGTTGTTGACCGGGATCCGGCTGCCATCGAAGGGCCACATCGAGGTGGACTACGAGGCCGATTCGTACGCATTCGTTCAGGATGAACCAGCGACGTTCATGGCGCCGGTGGTGTGGGCGGCGGCGGATTCGGGGGCAGAGCCGCCGTCGTTTGGTGCCACATCGCAGGTGCAGACCTCGTCCGGCACGGTCCATCCCTACCTCTACTTCCCATTACAACAGCCGCTCCCAGGTTCGATGTCCGAGACGGAGGCCAATGCGGCGGTGCGGGCAGCCTACTTACCCGCGGACGACCAGCTCGCGTTCCGGTTCTTCATGGGGCTCACGGATCAGGCGTCGGACTACGTTCCCGGCTGGGCCGAGCTGAAAGAGGCTTCGGGGCCGCTCATGGGGGTGGCGCCGCGCGTCAATGGCTTCTACACCCACGGCTGGATCCGCGTGGAACAGACGACGGTGGGGGACCTGAAGAAGTCCGACCCGGCCTCCCCGATGGCGCGGGCGAGCTGGGACTTCATGCGGCTCTACCGGAACCGCCTCGCCTACGGCCTCGGGGATGTGGACACCGCGGCCATGGATGTGGACGCCGCCATCGAGCTGATGAAGGTGGCGCAACAGGCGATCTCGTTCTTCGAGGGCTTCAACCAGCGGCTCCTCCGCAAGGGCTACGGCCTGAGCTTCGACACACACCGGTCCTGGATTCGCCTGCGCGACCCCGACGGCTTCAAGCGAGGGGGCGGGGTGCGGGTTCGGCAGGTGGCCGTCTCGGATGCGTGGAAAGAGCTCGCTCCCGGCGCTGCCTCGTCGCGCCGGTACACCACGACATACGACTATACGTTGGAGGAGAATGGCAGGACGATCAGCAGCGGGGTCGCCGCGTCCGAGCCGATCGCGGGTTCGGAAGAGAGCCCGCTCCGCGCGCCGGTGTGGTTCAAGGAGCCGGATGACGGGCTCCCCGGCAGGATCAAGTCGCTGACCGGGCAACAGAAGCTCTTCGCCCCGGACGATCGTTTCTACCAGGAAGAACCGTACGGAATGTACGCGCTCCCGTCCCCGAGCGTGGGGTATCGGCGGGTGACCGTAAGGCAGGTAGACCTGCAGGAAGGAGAGACGACCCCGGCGGTGCACGCCCGCCACGGCACGGGCAAGGTGGTGAACGAGTTCTACACGGCCAAGGAGTACCCGACCTCGGTGTTCCACACGGCGATGGACCTCCACAAGACCGAGCCGAACGTGGTCTTCCAGGTCCTGAAGCTCGTGGTGGCGTATCGCTACAACGCCTCCCAGGGCTGGCTGATCGACCGCCCCAACGCCCATGGCACGGCACGAGCCACCTGGGTCTACGCCGAGGGCAAGGACGACGCCCCCATCTCCGGCACCGAGTACCGCTACCGGGAGCGAAAGGAAACGCTGGAGCTGCCCCTCGTCCCGGAGGCGGCATGGCCCGTGCGGACGATGCTGGATGGCAAGGTGAAAACCGTCCTCCCCGATGGCACGCACGAGACACGCGAGATCGGCGTGGATGTCGACCTGGTCGCCGACCTCCGCGAGGAGAAGTCCGACGTCTACTCGGTGAAGGTGCACGGCAACCTCGACGTGTTGCTCGCCGCGATCCTGCCCGTTCCCGTACCCATCATCCTGCCTGGGCTCTCGTCCGAGAGCACGCGCGTGCGCCTCGCCACGGCCACGAAGGTCGTCGACCGCTACCCCATCCTCGATACGGTGATCGCCCACGACGCCGGCGCGAGTGTCTCGACCGCGAACCTCGCATGGGACGGGTACACCGGGGAGGTCCTCGTGACCCAGACCTCGGACGAGTACGACAACCCGATCTTCGGGGTGACCTGGCCCGCCCATTGGGCGTACCCGGGAATGGCTCCCGGTTGGCTCAACGACGGGCTCCAGGTCGACGCCACGTTCTCGAACGGGATGGCGAAGTTCAAGTCCGACGAGATCGTTGCGCTGTTCGAGCCTGGAGACGAGCTCCGGATGAACCTCGGGGGCAACGAGATCGAAGGGTGGGTGCTCGCCGCGAGCGGGAAGGATCTCACTGTCATCGACGCGGATGGCCAGCCGATCTCGGGGTCGGGTTGGGTCAAGGTGGTCCGTTCCGGGCACCGAAATCAGCAATCGCTGCCCATCGGGAGCGCGACGATGATGAACACGCCGCTCGTGGGCAATGACGCATTCACGATCGACACGAACAGCGAGGTCATCGACGCCAACGCGGTGGAGTATGGAGAGCTTTGGGGGCTCGAGTGTGGGGATGGGGACGCCGATGAGCCTGCGAGTTGTACCGGAGAGCCGGGGTTCGATGCTGTGGTGTCAAAGGG
>JAYVAS010000231.1:0-12637 GCA_043750895.1 Pseudomonadota bacterium | reverse complement strand
GGACGAGCCGGCGCCCTCGGTGCGACACGGTTGTTTCCGGACGAGCCCTAAGGATAAGTTGGGGAGAATGCGGAGGGGGGCGGCGCCCCCAGACTGGGATCGACATTTCCCAATCCGGAGACGGGGAGTCGTACCTGCATCATCCGGTCACTGGCGTCAACGCGATTGTTATAAACAGCCCCACGAGTGAAAGGCCGCTGACCCCCCAACGCGCGGCGCGGGAACGGAGCGCGCCAGCGGTGAATCCGACCGCGAGCGCCGAGAGCTGGACCAGGGGCAGGAAGTAGTGAGAGGGGTGGTGATCGATGGTGGCGAGCAGCAGCGAGTACACCAACGCGGCGCCCAGCGCGGCGCGCGTGCCCCGCGGCCAGGCGACGGCCGCCAGGAGCGGGGCTCCGCCGGCGTAGGCCAGCCAGGTCCAGTAGAACGAGGGCACGCGGCCCAACAGCACCATCGGGTCGGTCTCCCCGTGCCAGTGCTCGGGGCCCGTCTCCCACCAGACCGTCTCGATCCAGCCCGGAAGCGCGCCGCTGAGCGCGCCGCCTGCACCCACCAGCGCCGCGGCGACGATCACTGTGCCGCCGAGTCGGAGCAGGCTGCGGGTGTCGCCGACGAACGCCGCCATGAGGCCCACGAGGAGGGGGCCCGGGTACCGGGAGAGCTGCGCGGCGAGCCCGTACCCCGCGAAGGCGCCCGCGCGCGGGAGGGCGCCCAGGGCGCTCACGGCCGCGAACGTGTAGAGGGTGTCCGGCATGTCCGCGCTGCCGGGCTCGTAGATGAGCTTGCAGTGGACCGCCGCGGCCGCCGCGGGCAGGAACCAGGCAGGGAGGGGAGTCTCGGGGGACCACGCGCGCAGGGCGACCAGGCCCGCCAGGGTGATCGCGACCACGAACCAACCCGCGACGACGTTCGCGGTGACCAGGCCCCCCCCGGTCACGGTGATCGGGCCGGCGAGCACCCAGCTCCACAGCGGGGGTTGTACGTCGGTGACCCACCCATCCGAACCGAGCCCGTCCACCCAGGCGATCTGCTCCACCATGTTGAGCAGCTGGTAGTAGTGCGCGTGGCGGAGGATTCCGGCGCCGTGCAGGGCCCACACCGCGTCCACCGACGGGATGAGGATCACCACGCTGTGGAGCGGATCCGAGACCGTCACCGGGAGCCGGGCCCCCTTCGCCAGCGACGGGGAGATCAGCGTGGAGGCCACGCCCCGTTCGAGGTAGCGCGCCACCGGGCCCTCTTCGCGGTCCTCCACCGGGCTCGCCTGCACCCGGAGATCCACCCCGGCGGTCTGGATCCGGGCGCCCACCGGCCCCTGCAGGAGGAGGAGCATCGATCCCTCCGTGGGACCGAGGAAGAACGGGTGGTCCTCCTCCGGCACGAACGCGCGCGCGCCGCCGGGCAACGCGTAGATCGATCGCCATCCCCCGCCGGTGACCGGGACCGCGGTTGCGGCCTCCCAGCCCTCCTCCACCCGGGCGTCGTACCAGTAGCCCTCCAAGGGTCGGGCGAGCGTGTCCCGCCAACCCCACACGGCGAAGCCGCTCAACAGCAGGGCGGCGAGGGGCGCGCCGAGGAGTCGCCCCCCGGTGGGGTGCGGCCCGGGGACGAGGACCCCCATCCCGCCGACGATGGCCATCCCCCCGATCACCCCCCACGGTCCGAGACCCGCCGCCCGGACGATCACGGTCACGACCACCAGGGCGCCGAGGCTGATCCACACCGCCCGGAGCTCGCGCTCCCACCGGTCGCCGGGGCGTTGACGGGCCCATCCCCGGCCGGGCGCCCATAGCAACGCCGGGGTCGCGACGACCGCCTGCCACAGCTCCGGCAGCGCGGCGGCGTGCGCGGCTGCCAGCAGCAGCAGCAGCGCGGCGAGGCCGAGTCGAACGCCGATCATCCGCCGCGTGTAACTTCGACGCCGGTGCTACAGTGCCCGCCGATGCGTCTTCTGCTGCTGGTTCTGCTGGTCGGCTGCGTCGATTTCGACCGCGACGGGTGGAGCGTGCCGGCGGACTGCGACGACGCCAACCCGGGCATCCACCCCGGCGCCGAGGAGCTGTGCGACGCCGCGGAGGTGGACGAGGACTGCGACCGGCGCGTCAACGACGACGACGACATCGCGCTCGCCGTGCGCTTCGTGGACGCGGACGGCGACGGCGAGGGCGACCCGGCCACCGCCCACCTCGCGGAGTCCTGTGAGGCGACCGTGGGCCTCGTCGACAACGGCGCCGACTGCGACGATGACGACAGCCTGGTGCGGGTCGGCGCCGACGAGGTGTGCGACGGCCGCGACAACGACTGCGACGGGCGCATCGACGACGCCGACGATGTGATGGAAGCGGACTCGCTGACCGCCTACTACCCGGACGTCGACGGCGACGGCTACGGGGCCGAGTCGGGGGAGGTCAGCCGGTGCCTCCCCGTCGCGAACTTCGTCGAATCGTCCAATGATTGTAACGATCTGGCGAGTGAGATCTCACCTGGTGCAGCAGAGGTGTGCGGCAACGGTGTGGACGACAACTGCGACGGCGGAAACGACCCCTGTGGCCTCCACGGCGATCTGTCCGAGGGCGCGGTCCGCTTTGACGTGGACGATTCAATCGGCGTCGAGACCGTGGCGTCGGTGGGCGATCTCGACGGCGATGGCTGGCCGGACCTCGCCCTGGGCGCCGCCGCTTTGGATGCGGTGTACCTCTGGTACGGGCCGGTCGGCGGCACGACCCAGTTCGACCGCGCCGAAGCGTGGCGTCAACTGGGTGGGGTCGGGACGGGCCTCGGCACCACGCTGCTCGGCGGGCGCGACTTCACCGGCGATGGGGTCGTCGACCTGGTGGTGGGCGCGCCGGACGACGGGGCGGTGGGGGAGCAGGCGGGCGTGGTCTGGGTCTACGCCGGACCGATCGGCGCGGGCACGCGGGACCCCACGGCGGTCCGGCTCCTGGGCCCTTCTCCGGGCGTTCGGGCGGGGGTGGCGACCGGCTGGGCGGGGGACGTGGACGGCGACGGCGCCGAAGACCTGCTGGTCGGGGCCTCGGAGAGCCCCGTGGAGGGCGAGCGGCGGGGGAGCGCGTACCTGGTCCGCGGCCCGCTCGACGCCGATCAGGATCTGGCCTGGGCCGACGGCATCTACCTGGGTTCGGGCCCGGCGGATCGTTTGGGCGGGGCCGTCGCCGGCGCGGGGGACGTGGACGGCGACGGGCTCGATGACGTCCTGATCGGCGCGCCGGGCGACTTCGGCGGGCAGGCCCACGGGACCGTCTTCCTGTTGCTGGGCCCGGCGGAGCAGACGGTGGAGGACGCCGACCTGCGCCTCGTCGCCTTCGCCCCGGAGACCTTCTACGGTCGATCGCTGGCGGGGGCCGACCTGAACGGGGACGGCTACAGCGACCCCGTGGTGGCCGAACCCAACGCCGCTCCGCTGGGAGTGGTCTACGTCTACGACGGGGCGGTGTGGCCCACCGCCTTCGACGACGCCCGGGCGGTGGTCGTCGCGGGGCCCCCGGCGCCGGCGGCGGGTCGTTCGGCGGTCATCCTCGGCGATTGCAACGGGGACGGACGCCCTGATCTGGCGGTGGGGGCTCCGACCTCCTCGGGGAGCGGGTTGGTCGCGGTGTACTACGGTCCGGTGGAGGGGAGCCGGACCTCGGGGACGGCGGACGGGCTGTTCTCCGGTGGGAGCACCGTCGGGTCCGAGGTGGGGGCCGCCGGGGACTTCGACCTCAACGGGCTCGCCGACCTCTACTCCTTCGAGCCCACGCAGGCGGCGCAGGGGGGCGAGGACCGGGTGTGGATCAGCTACGCGTCGGGTCGCTGATCGGGATCGGTCAGCGGTGCGCGTTCAGCAGACGTCGTTCGGTGCGCAGCGTGAGCGCCGCCGCGAGCCACGTGCACAGCTGGGCCACCCCCCTCGGCGTCCCGCCGAGCGCGATCGTAGCGGCCGCCGCGGTGCCGGTGGGGTCCGGGGTTCGGCCGGCGCGGAGCGCGGCGCGCACCGCCGGAACGTCGAAGTCCTCGGGACCGGCGACAGCGGCCAAGCCGGTGAGCGAGGTCCCCGACACCGGCCCGGCGTAGACCGTGGTGCCGTCGCTGGCGATCATGTAGGGGCTCTGGTCGGGCGCGGCCGAGAGGCAGCCGCGGGCCACCGGGGGTGGGACGCGCGCGAGGCGCGAGGCGAGGCCGCGCAGGCCGGCGATGCGCGTGCGGAGGTCGGTGCGGCGATGACGGCGCACCAGGTCGTGCCGCTCGGCGGCGAGCGAGGCGCCGAGGGCGTGGCAGATGAGCCGCGCGGCGTCGCCGGCGGAGGGGGGCGGGTAGTCGATGAAGCCGGTGAGGAGGCTGCCGACCGGATCGTCGGGATGGGTGACGGCGCGCGCGAGGTGCCCCAGCGCGCGGAGGTCGCCCTGGGGGTCGGCCCGGGGCGCCCCCGGCGTACGACCGAGCCAGAGCAGGCGCCAGCCCGCGTCGTCGAGCACGACATGGTGGGGGTCCACCGTCCCGTGGGTCTCGCCGGCGGCGTGCAGGGTGGCCAGGGACCGGGCCACCCCTCCCAGCAGCCAGACGGCGGGGACGGGATCGGCGAAGTCGTCCCAGGGGAGGAGGTCGGCGAGGGTGCGGCGGATCGGCGCGCTCACCAGCCGCGGCCAGGCGTCGTCGTCGATCCACACCACGGGGCTCCCGGTGCCGGAGGCCGCCGCCGCGCGGAGCATGGCGCGATCAGCGGGAGACGCGCCCGCGCCGGCGGCGAGCACCCGGAGGCGTACGCGCACGCCGCGCCAGCCCTCCCAACCGTCCCAGGTGGTGGAGATGGCGTCCTCGGCGAGGAGCCGGGTGCGGCGGATGGGCCCGAAGTCGAGGGGGAGGCCGGGCGCGGTCACGCTCAGCCGATGCCGCCGAGCGCGACGGTGCGCGCGTAGAGCCCGATCTCGCACTCCCCCGGACCGATGGGGCGGAGCCACCGGACGTCTCCCTCGATGATCGCGGAGACGGAGAGGCCCTCGATCTCGACCCGGACGGCGTCTCCCACGTTGGGGGTGTAGGGCACCGAGACACAGAGCCCGTCGGGCCCGATGTTGACGAGGTTGCCTTCGGCGACCACCGGGTCGAGGATGCGGAGCACCCAGTCCAGCGCCTCGCGGTCGCCGCCGCGCCGCTGGCCAAAGGCGTCGAGCGGGATGTCGCTGTTCGCGACGCGCATCACCTGGTCCCGCTGGAAGCACATGTCGATCAGGCGGGTCGCGCCGCCGTCGCCCAGATCGGCGAGGACGCCCGCCCGCAGCCTGGCGTAGTGGTGGAGCGCGACGAGGTAGCGATCGAGGCGGACTCCCACGGGGACCGCGTCGCTCCCCGACGAGGCCCGGGTAGCCGGGCCGCGCAGGCGGCGGACCAGGAGCTCGGCACAGCTGCTGGTCGCGACGAGGTCGTCGGCGCCCTCGCGGATCCACAGGATGCGATCGCTGACGCTCGGTGGGGTGTCGGAGAGGCCGTAGATGGGGAGCTCACCGCCGGCCTGCCGAAAGCGCCGCACCGCCGGCAACGAGCCCGACCGGGCGTGGACCAGGATGCCCGCATACTCGGCGCCGCCGAGCGCGTCCTCGGAGACCAGATCCACGTTGCCCTCGAGGGCGGCGTGAAGATCCGGGGGCACCGGGCCTCCCAGGACGACGACGCGGGGATGCGGGTTGAACACCGGAAGTTGCTCCAGGGCGGGGTGCAGGCGGCCCGCGGGTCGCGCGGAGTATAGCCAGCCCTACCGAACCGACCACGGCGCCGCGGTAGATTGACGCGGTGCACGTCGCCGTCCTGACCCGAGGGGATCTGTTCCCGACCAATCACGGCGCGGCGGTCAAGATTGTCCGGACGATCGAGGCGCTCGTCGCCGGCGGGGACCGGGTATGGGTGCTCACCGACGATCGTGACCAGTACTGGGAGGTCGGTCCGGAGGGCTGGTCGAGCTGCGCCTACGGGCCCCGTTTCCGGGCGGCTCTGGAATGGCCGCTGTTACGAAACCAGGCCCGCGCCGAGCGCTGGTGCGGCCGATTGGGCTACCCCGCCGACGAGACCTTCCTCTACCGGCCGGTGTTCGACGCGGCCTGGTGGGCGCGCGCCCTCTACGTCGGGCGGCGCCACGCGGTGGATGTCTTCCAGGCGGAGTTCCCCGGGTACGCGGCGCCGGCGGCGTTCGCGGCCCGGGCCCTCGGCAAGCGGGCCGTGCTCGGCGAGCACAACGTCGAGTGGGATCGGCTGACGCAGATGGCGGGGCTGGGCCCCGCGGCGTTGCGCCGCATCCGGTTCCTCGAGCTGCTGCTGGCCGGCATGGTGGACGACGTGGTCGTCTGCTCCACCGCGGATCGCGATCGGCTGGTCGGCGCCGGCGTGGCGCGGCGGCGGATCCACTACATCCCGCACGGGGTCGAGGTCGCGGCCTACGTCCGCCGGCCGGTCGACCTTCGGGTGCGGTACGGCCTCGGCGGCGGGCCGGTGCTGTTCTTCCACGGGACCTTGCACTACGCGCCCAACGCCGAAGCGGTGCGCTTCCTCGCCGAGCGCGTGGTGCCGGGCTTGCCGCGCGGCGCGACCCTGCTCGTCGCCGGACTCACCCCGCCGATGGAGCTGTCGGCGCCCGGGCTCCGATTCCTGGGCCCGGTGGAGGATCTGCCGGGCCACATCGAGGCCGCCGATCTGTGCGTGTGCCCGCTGTTCGCGGGGGGCGGCACCCGGATGAAGCTGCTCGAGTACTTCGCGGCCGGCAAGGCGGTGGTCTCCACGGCCCTGGGCGCCGAGGGGCTCGAGGTCGAGGACGGCGTCCATTTGCGCCTCGCCGAACGGGAGGCCTTCCCCGGGGCGGTGATGGCGCTGCTCCAGGATCCCTCCGCCCGACGGCGCCTCGGTAGCGCGGCGCGCGCCTGGGTGCGGTCGCGGGATTGGAGCGCGGTGGGGGACGCCTGGCGGCAGGTGCACGTCGGCGCCGGGCGGGACTGGCAGCCGGCGCCCTCGATCGAAGCCCATCTCCCGCCACGCCGGCCGTCCAAGCCGCTCACGCTGCTCTTCCTGATCAACCGGGGGTGCAACCTCCGATGCCGCTTCTGCGATCTCTGGTCGGGCAAGGAGAACGTCCCGGTGGACCGCGCGCTCGCCCTGTTCGACGAGGCGGTCGCCATCGGCACGCGGACGGTGGTGCTCACCGGGGGGGAGCCCCTCCTGCACCCCGGTCTCTACGAGATCGTCGCCGGGGCGCGCGCCCGGGGCCTCTCGGTCAACATCACCACCAACGGCACGCTGGTGGAGCGCCACTGGGATCGCCTCGCGGCGAGCGGGGTGAGCAGCCTCTCGTTCTCCGTGGATGGCCTGCCCGACACCCACGATCGCCTGCGCGCCGTGCCCGGCTGCTTCGCGAAGACCTGGGCCGCGCTGGAGCGAACCGTCGTGGACGGGCGCATGGACCCCTGCGTGTACTTCACCGTCACGCGAGAGAACGTGCACGAGCTGGTCGCCGTATGGCAGCGGGTGCGCGCGCTGGGGGCCCGGTTCGACTTCTGGCCGGTCAACGACGCCCCCGAGCTGTTCTTGACCAGCGACGCCGACAAGAAGGCGTGGCTCGACGCCGTCGCGACCATCGGCAAGGCCGACCCGGACGTGGCGGCCCGGGCGCACTACTACGCCGAGGGTCTGGGGTACCACGCCGGCGAGCGCGGGCCGGTGCGGTGCCTGGGCCTGGTCGATCAGTACGGCGTCACCTACACCGGCGACCTCCTGCCCTGCTGCGTGTGGGGCGGGGACGGGTTGAAGGTGGGCAACGTCTTCGAGGTGCCGCTCCGCGAGCTCTGGGTCAGCGAGCCCGTCCAGGCCCATCGCCAGCGCCTTTACGGCACGGGGTGCGAGGCCGGTTGTTACAATCACAGCCTTTACGAGTTTACGGCCTCGACGGGGGAGTCGCATCGGCTCACCCGCGCGTCGTCGCGATGAGTGGGTAGCGGAGGCGCGGTGTTCTGGGTTCGGTCGTTGTTCAAGGACAAGGTGGTGTGGGCGGAGGCGGACGCGGCGGGCAAGCCCGTCGTCGCCGGGGGCCGGCGGGTGATCCGCTACGCCGAGGCCGCCGGCGCGAAGCTGTACCGCGCGGGTGCGGCGGGCATCGTCGACGGGCCAGGGGGCCCCGTGTCGTTGCCGGACGGGGTCTCGGCCGACGAAGAGCCGACGCGGACCGGTTCGGGCAAGGGATCGGGGTTCGGCAAGGCCGGCACCCGGACCCAGGCGCAGGCGGGGGCGGCCAAGGAGGAAGCTCGGGTGCGCATCGCGGCGGCGGTGGGGTCCATCCGCTGCTTCACCGACGGCGCCTGCACCGGGAACCCGGGGCCGGCCGGGAGCGGCTGCCGGGTCGAGTTCCCCGACGGCCGGGTACGGGAGGACAGCTGGGCCCTGGGCCGGGCCACCAACAACATCGCGGAGCTCACCGCCGTGGAGATGGCGCTCGAGATCCTCGACGCCGAGAAGGTGCCTCCCACCGAGGAGGTGGTGGTGTACTCGGACTCCGGCTATGCGCGGGGGGTGCTCACCCAGGGCTGGAAGGCCAAGGCGAACGTCGAGCTGATCGCCTCCATCAAGGGTCGCCTGCGGCAGCGGCCGGGGCTACGGATGGAGTGGGTGGCGGGCCACGTCGGCATCCTCGGCAACGAGCGCGCCGACGTGCTGGCGGGGGCCGGGGTGGATCGCTCCAAACGGGGCGAGGTCGACTGACCGGGCCTACCCGCCCAGCACGAATACGCTGATGAGCTGGTCGCCGATGCCGGTCAGCGCGGCGCCGGCCACGATGCCCGCGGCGATGGGCTCCTGGCTGTCCACCCAGAGGCTGTGCCCGGTCGTCCCGGGGCGGCGGGCGTAGCGCCGCTCCATCCAGCTGAAGAACAGCGCGCCCGCCCACATCATCAGCGTGGAGTCCACCGGGATGACCACCCCGAGGCCGATGGCCACCGCCGAGAGGGGGAACGTCCCCTTGGTCCGGATGCGCAGCAGCTCGAACACGACGCCCGCCGCGGCGGCGATGCCCATCGCGATGCCCGCGGAGGCCTTGAGCGCGGCGCCGCCGGAGGCGATGAGCATGGCCACACCGCGCCAGATCTCGATGCCGGGCATCGGGAACTTGTCCGAGATGAGCTGCTCGCCGAGCGGGAGCGAGGGGTCGTAGTGCGGCAGGAACAGCGGGAAGAACAAGAACGTGGCGGCGATACCCCCGGAGATCACGCCGATGACGTGCCCCCACGCCTGCTGCCGCGGCTTCGCGCCGAGCATGTAGCCGGGCTTGATGTCCATCAGGAGGTTGCTGGCGTTGCCCGCGACCTCGCTGGTCATGCCGGCGGTGATCAGGTTGGTGGCGGGGTTGGCGTTGTCGATCGCGCCGAAGGTGAACTGGGTGATCTTCGAGAGCGAGCCGGTGGGGGTGGTGGAGGTCAAGCCCGTGGCGTTGGCGGCGATCAGCGTCAGCACGATGATCAGGGGGAGCGCCAGCAGCCCCAGCCAGGGATGGATGCCGAACCAGTACCAGTTCAGGAAGACGGCGATCGCGCCCACGATGGGGACGCCGATGAACGAGACCTTGAGCGGAAGCTCGATGTGGCCGAGGATGTCGGCCTCCCCGGTGCCGCGGCTGAGCGCGCCCTTCACCGCGTTGATGATCATCTGCGGCTTGGCGAGCAGCCCCGTGAGCGAGCCGGTCACCATGATCCCCACCCCCCACCACAGGCACCAGGTGTTGAGCAGGTGGGCGCGGCCGAAGGTGCCGTCGGCCTTGGGGAGGATCTCGCCCACCGAGATCATCCACGGGGCGAGGATGAAGTAGTTGAGGATGCAGCCGAGGAGCAGCGAGTTGGCGGTACGGAGCCCGGTGAGGCCGCCGGCGCCGAACATGGTCAGGTCCAGCATCGGGCTGATCGCGAGCTGGCGCAGGTCGGTGCCGAGGATCTTGGGGATGCCCCACCCGCGGGTCTCGGCCATCGTGTAGTACCAGCCGAACAGCTTCTCGGGGAGGTGCCACACGGACTCCAGGCTGCGGCCGAGCAGCCTCGATTGGAGGAGCACCTGGTAGCTCTCGAGCTTCAGGAACTCCACGAAGGCGGCGAACCCCGCCGCGCCGAAGAGGGCCTTGGCCTTGAGCGCCCCCAGCGCGTGGTCCTCGGCGCTGGCCTCCGTCACCTTCCCCGTGTTCAGCGTGCCGCCGGGGGGCGCGTCCGGGTAGAGCGAATCCAGGACGACGGCGCAGGCGCGGCCCTCGGGGAAGGGCTGCTGCTCCTCGTTCACGAAGCGCCGTTTCATCGGGAAGGCGACGAGGACGCCGAGCACCGAGGTGGTGACCATCCAGAAGAAGATCTGGACCGGGGGGAGCACCCGGTCGGTCATCACCATGTACGCGCCCAGGCTGGAGATGAGCGGCGCGGTCATGTACCCGGCCGCGGTCGCCACCGACTGCACCGCGTTGTTCTCCAGGATCGTGAACGGCGTCACCACCTTGAACGCCGAGAGCGCGCGGAAGATCGCGTAGGCCAGGATGACCGAGGTGACCCCCACCCCCAGGGACCAACCCGTCTTCGCCCCGATGTAGAGGTTCGTCGCCGACAACACCGCCCCGAGCAGGAAGCCGGTCGCGGTGGCGCGCAGCGTCAGCTGCGGCATGTCCCCGCGGTAGATGTTTTCCAGCCACCACCGGTCTTTCTGCGTACGCGTCCAGGTCCGGATCTGCTCGTCGTCGAGGTGTTGAAGGGCCACATACGCTCCAGGTCGCGGGGGAGTGTACGGGAAGCACGCGGAGCGCGGCGGTCAGGTTCTCGTGTGGTGCCGTCCGACCAGGAACGTGAGGCCGATGGCGGCGCCGCCCAGCACCGGCGACCACCAGCCCGGCGTCAGCGTGGGGAGGTACACCGCGGCGGTCATGAGGAGCGCGTTGTTGGTGGTGTGGGCGACGACCGAGCAGAGCAGGGAGCGGCCGCGCACCACGAGGAGGCCGAGGAGGATGCCCAGGATCCCGGTCGGCGCGAGCCGGAAGATCGAGAGATGGAACAGCCCGAACGCACCGGCCACGAGGAGGACCGGCCCCCAGACCCCGGGGCGCCGTCGCAGCAGCCCGAGCAGGGCGCCGCGAAAGAGCAGCTCCTCGCAGAGGCCGGGCAGGACGGCGAACACCAGCAGGACCACCGGGAAGGCGACGCCCACGGGCATCAGATCGTCGAAGATGCCGACGGGCGCGGGGAGGAGCGGCTCCTGCAGGATGGAGACCGTGAGTCCGATGCCGGGCATGCACGCGCCGGCCGCCAGCGAGAGCGCGAGATCGCGCCGGGAGGGGAGGCGTAGGGCGAGGGTCTCGCGCAGGGGGAGGCCGACCCAGGTGACGGTGCCGATCGCGAGAGGAACGAGCAGCCCGATCTGGGTGAGGATGAGCCCCGGGACGAGGTCCCACGCCTGGGCGGCCTGCCCTACGAACCACAGCAGCATCAGGCCGACCACGTAGGCCGCGAGGGCGTCGGCGCGGTAGTCGCCCACCATCCGGCGTTGCCCCGACCCCCGCGTGCCCAGCAACACCGCCTCTCGCCCCAGGAAGCGGGCGCCGACCGAGAGCGCGAGCGCGGTGTAGGCGGTCGAGCTCACGACCGCGAGGATCAGCGGCCCGGTGGGCACCTCCCCGATCACCACCTGCCGCAGCGCGATCGACAGGTTCGCCAGCGGCACCAGGGCCCAGGCCCAGGTCAACTCCACGCCGGGAAACAGCGCGGCCGACGCGGCCAGGGCCGGCACCAGCAGCATCGGCACCGAGAGCACCTGACCCGACTTGAAGTCCGGCACCCACGCGGCGGCGAGGGTCAACACGACGGCGAGCAGCACGGCGATCGGCAAGAACAGGACGAAGCAGGCCACGGTCGTGCCGAAGGAGATCACGATGTCGGTGTACAGCCGGAGGCTGATCTGACCGGCGGCGACCGAGAGCGCAGCGCTCACCACGGTGAACAGCAGCACCACCAGGAACTTCGCGGTGAAGACCACCCGTCGGTCCACGGCCGTGGTGAGCAGCGTCTCGAGGGTGCCGCGTTCTTTCTCGCCGGTGACGATGTCCAGGGCGGTGTACAGCCCTCCCATCAGCAGCGTGACCACGAGGAGCGCCGGGATGAGGCGCGCGGTCTGGTCGGTGCGGCGCTCGTCGGCGGAGACGAGGTCCACCGCCTCCACCCGAGGCGTACGGATGGTGTCGAGGGCGTCGGTGATGCGCGCGCGTGCGACGTCCACTTGCTTGTTCCGGCTGTCGGTCCACACCTCGGCCCCGGCGGCGTCCACGTGGACTCCGGCGTCGGCGGTGCCGGCCTCCACCGCGGCGCGCGGCGCCTCGACCCGCACCGTCTCCACGGGGGCGGGCAGGTCGATCGCCCCCCCGGACACCGCCACGACCATCGGCGCGGCGGCCACCCGGGACGCGCCGGTCTCCTGCACCCGCTGGCTGGCGAAGCCGGCCAAGGGGTAGAGCACGAGCGGCACCACCACCATCAGCAGCAGCGTGAGCGGATCGCGGAGGTGCTGGAGGAGCTCCCAGCGGACGACGCGCCAGAGCTTCATGCCTGGACCAGGGCGATGAACACGTCCTCGAGGTAGTGCTTGCCCGTCG
>JAYVAS010000230.1:0-13185 GCA_043750895.1 Pseudomonadota bacterium | reverse complement strand
GTGAGCAGCTCGTAGAGGATCGCGCCCAGGGAGAAGATGTCTGACGCCGGGGTCAACTTCTGGTCCGGGTGGGTCTGCTCCGGCGAGAGGTACTCCATGCGGGTGGGCACGGGGCCCGCCGCGCCGCCCTGGGGGAGGGTGGTGGGGCTGCGGGTGAGACCGAAGCTGCCCACCATCACCTTGCCGTCACGGGTGATGAAGATGGACCCGGGCTTGAGACCGAGGTGCAGCACGCTCTCCGAGCCGGTGCCGCGACCGGGGCGGGCGTGGAGGGCCTCGAGGCCGTTGCACACCTGGACCGCGATGTTCAGGAAGACGTTGTGGGGGATCGTGCGCTGGGCCTGGCGACACCACGCGAGCACCTTGTCCAAGGTGACGCCGTCGATGTACTCCTCGATGATGTAGTGGTCTTCGCCCACCACGAGGTGGTCCATGACGTGGACCAGGAACGGGTGCCGGACGCCGATCAGATCGTTGGCGCGGGCCTCGATCGAGGCCAGGCGCGCTGGGTCGCGCAGCACGTACGGCAGGATGCGGCGGACGACGACGGGCCGGCCGCCGGCCTCGTCATGGCTACCCACGTAGCTCTCGGCGATCCCGCCGGATCCGAGCTTACGAAGGAGGGTGAAGGCGCCGACTTTCTTCGGCAGGAGTAGCATCGGGGCTCCACGAGGCGCACGGGGAGTGTGCCTCGACGAGGGAAAGGATTTTGACACTACCGGAAGGGAGCGGGGGCGTCAATCGGCCGCGGGAGGGGGTGGACCGGGAACGCCTGATGGGCTGGTTTTCTTTCGTCGCGCGATCTCGTTGGTGCGCTGAGGGCATCAGGCTTCGAGGGGTGCCCTTTGCTCCACTACCTTCTCCCGATCCCCTTCCTGGCGCTCGTCGGCTGCGCCCCCGGTGTCGTCAAGATCGAGGACTCCGCCACCGTGGAGACCGACACCGACACCGACACCGACACCGACGCGGACGCCGACACCGACACCCCGACCGGCCCGCTGGGGGACTGCGAGGCGGACCCGGATCTTGCCGTGGTCAGCGTCGAGACCTCGTCCTTCCCCGGGTTGACGCTCGGCGCGCGCCTGGACGTCAGCCTCTCCAAGTCGGCCGACCTTGGCGTCGTCTGCTACCGGGACGGCGACGCGGACGTCTTGTACTGGGAGAGCGCTGCCGCGGCGTCGCACCAGATCGACCTCCTCGGGCTCGCGCCCAACGCCACCTATGCCTGCACGGCCGCCCCGGTGTGTCCGCACATGACATTGGACGGCGCGCTGTTCACCGTCACCACCGGCGCCTCCCCGGCTCAGCTCCCCGGCCTGGAGGTCGAACACCACGCCACGCTGACCCCGGCCGATCCGCCCTACCTCCTCCTCAACTCCGGGCCTTGCTCGATCAACGGCGAGGCCACCTACCTGGCGATGTTCGACCTGGACGGGATCCCCCGCTGGTACAGCACCCTGCCCGCCGGGCTCTGGGCGGACGTCACCGCCGACTACCTCGGCGGGGGCGAGATGAGCTGGGGGGGCGGATACTCCACCGGCGGGGCAGCCCACCGCACCGACATGCTCGGCAACGTCCTCCACGCCGCCGCGTTCCCCGGGTCCAACACCATCACCTTCACCCACGAGGGCCACGTGTTGCCGGACGGCCGCTTCCTCTCGTTCGCCTGGGTGAACAACACCCGCGGTCGGGACACCTGGTCCGGCTTCGAGATCTACATCAGCAACGTCGACGACGAGCTGGAGTGGGAGTGGAACACCCAGGGAGGGTCGGACGCGGGGCTGCTGCCGTCGGGGCGCGGCGCCGACGCCCACGGCAACTGGGCCGAGCTGGTCGATCGGGACGACGGCAGCCAGCGGGTCTACGCCAGCGCCTGCTACTGGGACACCATCCTGGCCATCGACGTGCCGACCGGCGACATCCTCTGGCGCTTCGGCCCCGACGGTGACTTCACCGTGGTGGACGAGACGGGCGCTCCCCTGGGCGACGACGGATTCTCCGACTGCCAGCACGGTATCGACATCGACGGGGATCGCATGCTCGTCTACGACAACGGCATGGACCGTGCGTACTCGCGGGTGTCCGAGTACGCGCTCGATGAGGCGAACGGTATCGCCACGCGGCTCTGGACGTGGACCGAGGACGGTTGGGACGCGGACTGGCTCGGGGACGCCGACTACCTCGGGGGCGAGCGCGTCCTGCTGACCCAGGGCGAGCAGGACTGCGCGTGGTCCAGCGGCGATGCCGTGAAGAGCAAGGTGACCGAGGTGGACCGCGCCAGCGGCGAGGTGGTGTGGCGGGGCACGTTCGACACCGAGGACAACCTCACCTACCGCTCGCAGCGCGTCGACGCCTGCGACGTGATGCCCAACCTGCGGTGGTGTGCCGGGGCCGCGGCGGCGCTCGCCGACGTCGCCGGGCTGTTTCCGGCGGGTTGACGAGGGCGCCCGGCGGGGCGGTTCGCGGGTGGGTACCGAGATAGGGAATCCCCGTGCTCCTGACCCTGCTCGCCTGTAGCTTTCACGTCGCCCGCACCGGATTGGTGCTGGCGCCGGTCGAGGGCGTGGTCGAGCTCCTCGAGCCCGGGGGTGTGCACACCCGCCTGACGCTCGATGCCGACAGCCAGGCGCTCCTCTACCTCCACGACGTGGTGGTGGAGGTGAACGGCGCGCGGATCGGCGCGCGGATGGTGGTGCGGGACTGGCAGGTGGTGGACGCCGGGGACGGGTCCAGTGGGTATGTCGGCCGCCTCAAGGTGACGGGCATGCGGGTGCTCATCGAGGACCGCAATTCGGGTACGACGCTGATCCTGGACGACACGAACTCGGCGCCGCTCCGCGCCTACGGCGGGAAGATGGTGCTCATCATCGGCCACGTCAGCGGCTCGAACACGGTGACACCGATGGCGTGGCGGCTGTTGGAGGCGGAGTAGCCGTCATCCGACCGGTGGCCGCTCGGCCGCCAACCGCCGCACCGTCGCCAAGCGGTGGTTGAGCGCCTCGATCTCCTCGCGCAGCGTCTCCAGCTCCCCCTCCAGGGTGACCTTCCCGCCGCGCTCCACGGCGTCGAGCTCGGCGTTCTCCTTCGCGGTCTCCTCCATGCCGTTCATGATCACGCCCACCAGCAGGTTCAGGGTGACCATCGCCCCGACCATCATGAAGGTCACGAAGTAGAACGCGCCCAGCACGGGGTGGGCGGAGGGGGCGGTGCACATCGCCTCCATCCCGTCGTAGCCGAACTCGGCGCATCCGTACATCTGGATGTACATCACGTCCACCCACCCTTCGCCGGTCGCGCAACCGAACAGCGTCAGCATCGCCGTGGGCAGGTCCTTGAAGTGAAAGGGGTCGTTGGCGCCGAAGTAGCCGACGCCGAGGATGCCGTAGACGTAGAAGAGGACCGCGAGCAGCAGCGCGACGTAGCCCATGGAAGGGATCGCCTTGAGCAGCGCGCCCACCAACACCTGGAGCCGGGGGAGCGCGCGGATCACGCGGAGGAAACGGAGGAGGCGGGCGACCCGCAAAACCGCCACCGACGAACCGTCCAGCGGCAGGAACGCGACGGCCACGATGACGAAGTCGAAGACGTTCCAGGGGTCGCGGGCGAAGGCGCGCGGGTTCCATCCGACCGCGCCGAGCTTGACCACCAGCTCCACCAGGAACACCGCCAGCACGACCCGGTCGGCGAAGTGCAGCAGATCGCCCGCCGCGTCCATGATCACGTGGCTGGTCTCCAGGCCGGCCAGCAGGCCGGCCAGGACGATGAAGCCCAGGATCAGGTTTCGGAACCGAGCGTCGTCGGCGATGCGGGCAAGGGTGGCGGACACGGGTGCTCCGGAGGCCGGCCAGCCTATCGCCGTCCTCCAGGTTCCGGCCGCCTTCCCGCACGGAGGAAACCATCCCGCGCGCCCGCGCGCCGCGTTAGCCGCGCGCCCCGCTTCGGAGGTTCGGATGCCCCGCTTCGCCCTGCTCTCGGTCTCGAACAAGGAAGGCCTCGTGGACTTCGCACGCGGCCTGGTCGATCGCGGCTACACGCTGCTCTCGACGGGTGGCACCAAGAAGGTGATCGCCGCCGCCGGCATCCCGGTCACCGGGGTGTCGGACCACACGGGCGCCCCGGAGATCTTTGGCGGCCGGGTGAAGACCCTCCACCCCCGCATCCACGGCGGGATCCTCGGGCGTCGCGGCGAGGACGACCGCGTCGCGGCCGAGAACTTCATCGAGTGGATCGACGTCGTCGCCGTCAACCTGTACCCCTTCGCGGAGACGGTCGCGAAAGGGGCCGGCCTCGCCGAGGCGGTGGAGCAGATCGACATCGGCGGCCCGGCCATGGTGCGCGCCTCGGCCAAGAACCACGCGTCGGTCACCGTCGTCGTCGACCCGGCCGACTACCCGGGGGTGCTCGCGGCCTTGGACGTTGCGGACACCTCGGCCCGTCCGCGGCTCGCGGTGAAGGCCTTCCGCCACACGGCCGCCTACGACGGGATGATCTCCCAGTGGTTGGGCGAGCGCCTCGACCCGGGCTTCGCCACCGAGGGCGCGCTCCCGCTGCGGCTGGTGCAGCCGCTCCGCTACGGAGAGAACCCCCACCAGTCGGCGGCGTTCTACGCCGGGGTGGGCGAGGGCGGCCGCTCGCTGGCACGGGCGGTGCAACTGCAGGGGAAGGAGCTGTCCTTCAACAACCTCGGGGATCTCGACGCCACCCTGCGGGTCGCGTTCGAGTTCGCCGAGCCGGCGTGCGTCATCGTCAAGCACATGAACCCGTGCGGGGCCGCGATCCACGAGGACGGCGTGGCCGCCGCGTACAGCCTTGCCCTCTCGGCCGATCCCGTGTCCGCCTACGGCGGCATCGTCGCGTTCAACCGTCCGGTCGGCGCCGCCGAAGCCCAGGTGGTGTTCGACTCCAAAGTGTTCTTCGAGGTGCTGGCCGCGCCGGGCATCTCCGCCGCGGCGCGCGCCATCCTCGCGCCCCGCAAGAACCTCCGGGTGATGGAGTTGCCCGCCGATTGGGCGGCCTGCCGTCCGGCCGGGATGGACGCGCGCCGCGTGCAGGGTGGCTGGCTGTTCCAGGACTGGGACGTCAACCACGAGACAGAGTGGGCACCGGTCCTCCGTGGCGCGTCCGACGAGGAGCTGCGCACGCTGCGGTTCGCGTGGGCGGTGTGCCGCAACGTGAAGTCCAACGCCATCGTGCTCGCCCAGGCCGTGCCCGGGGGGGCGGTGCTCAACGGGGTCGGCGCCGGCCAGATGAGCCGCGTCGACTCGGTGCACCTCGCGGTCCGGAAGGCCACGCGGCCGGTCGCCCGATCGGTGCTGGCCTCCGACGCCTTCTTCCCCTTCGCAGACGGCGTCGAGGCCGCGGTGGCGGCCGGGGTCACGGCGATCGTTCAGCCCGGGGGCAGCATCCGGGACGACGAGGTGAAGGCCGCCGCCGAGAAGGGGGGGATGGCGATGTACTTCACCGGGGCGCGCCACTTCCGGCACTGAGCGGCGTGCGTCAGGCCTGGTCTTCGGCGCGTCCCAGCTCGGACGAGACCGCGGCCATCAGCGATCGCGCGGTGTAGGGCTTCTGGAGGAACGTGATCCGCCCCGCGCCGAGCAGTCGGCGCGTCGCGTCCACCTCGTTGTAGCCGCTGGAGAGAATCACCCGAACTCCCGGGCGGATCGACTGGATCGCGCGGAAGGTGTCCTCTCCGCTCAGCCGCGGCATCGTGAGGTCGAGCAGCACGAGCGCGACCTCGTCGGCATGCGCCGTGAAGGTCTCGACGCCCTCCTGGCCGTCCGCGGCGGTGATCACCCGCAGGTTGATCCCCTCGAGCACCACCGTGGCCAGCTCCCGCACCACCGCCTCGTCGTCGACCACGAGGACCAGCGCCCCTACGGGCGCGGGTGGCACCGTCGGACCGGGCGCCGCGGTCGGGACCGCGACGTCCGCCCGCGCGGGGAGGAGCACCGTGAAGGTCGTCCCGTGGCCCGGCTCGCTCGCCACCTCGACGCGCCCGCGATGTCCACGGATGATGCCCTGCACGGCGGCGAGGCCGAGCCCGCGTCCCTTGGCCTTGGTGGTGAAGAAGGGGTCGAACACGCGCGCCTGGGTCTCGGCGGTCATCCCGATGCCGGTGTCCGACACCTCGATCACCGCGTAGAGGCCAGAGGCGATCTCCGCGAGGCCGGCGGGGCAGGTCGCAAGGGCGGGCTCGATCCACTCCGTCCGGGTGGCGATGCTGAGCTCGCCGGGTCGATCCCCGATGGCGTCGGCACCGTTGATCGCGAGGTTGAGCAACACCTGTTGGAGCTGGGCGAGGTCGGCCATCACCGGCGGGATGTGATCGCCGAGGTCGAGCCGGATGGTCACGTTCTTGGCGACGGTGGCGGCGAGGAGCGGCACGAGCTCCTGCGCCTGCACGTTGAGGTCGACCGGCTGCACCTTGAAGTGGCCCCGCCCGGAGTAGGCGAGGAGCTGACGTGTCAGCTCGCTGGCCCGTTGGGCGGTGGCGACGAGCGCCGCAACTGCGCGGGCCGCCGGAGAGCCCTCCGGGATCTGGAGCTCGGCCAGGGACGCCTGCCCGAGGATGCCGGTCAGGAGGTTGTTGAAGTCGTGCGCGATGCCGCCGGCCAGCGTGCCGAGGCTCTCGAGCTTCTGTACCTGCAAGAGCTGAAGCTGAAGACGCTCGTTCTCCGCGAGGGCCTCGCGAGGCCGCGTGACGTCGACCGTGAGCCCGGACAGGGTGCGCCAGGGGTGCAGCGGTTCGCAGCAGCGCCCCGACTCCGCCAGCCACCGCCAGCCGGCCGCCTCACTGCCGATCCGGTACTCGATCTGGTAGGCATCCTGGGGATTCTGGGGCGAAGTCCGCGCGGTCCGGACGGCGTCCAGATCGTCCGGGTGGATCGACGACCACCACGCCTGCGGGTCGCGGGCGGCCTCGGCGGTACAGCCAAGGGTGCGGTCGGTGGGGCCGGCCGTCCACGTGGGCACCCACCCGTCGACCTTCACCGTCCACACCATGACGCCCAGCGACTCGAGGAGCGCGTCGTAGCGCTGCCGGGCGTCGTCGGCGGCGCGAGTGGCCAGGACCTGGTCGGTGACCTCGAACGCGAAGGTCGAGATCCCGTCCACCCGCCCCGCGGCGTCGCGGGTTGGCTGAAAGCTAAGGTTCCAATAACGTTCCTCGGCGGGCCCTCCCGGCGTCCGGGGCGTGTCGGCCCGGACTCCCCGCCCCGTGACGGACTCGCCCGTCGTGTAGACGCGGTCGAACACGGCCCCGTACCCCTGCTCGGCGAACTCGGGGAAGGCATCGACGTAGCGGCGACCGACGATGGACCGTCCGTCGCTCGCCTCGCGGAACGCACGGTTCACGAACTGGTAGTGGTGTTCCGGCCCCCGATGCAGGCTGATGACCCCGGGGGCTTCGTCCAGGAGGCGTTCCAAGCGTCGAGCGACCTCGGTGGCGTTGGCGTCGGGCGTGGGCTCGTCCGCGCGCGACGGGAGGAGGCCGCCCAGGACGCGGGCGAGCGCGCCCCAGGCGGAGAGCGCCTCCGCGTCGGGTTCGGCCTCCAGGGCCACGCACAGCGCACCCCTTTCGTACCCGGTCGGGGCCACGAGCAGGCCGGCCGCACCGGGGTGCGTCCAGCCGCCCAACCCCGGGGCGCCGATGGCGAAGAAGCCGGGACCCTCTGGCCGCGCGTGGAGAGCGTGTCCGCCGCACGGCGGAGGCGTGCCCTCTCCGGACCATCCGTGCCAGCGTCCCGGATCGGACACGACGCCGGCCCACAGCGCGTGGCCGGCGGCGACGAGGGCCCGGGTGAACGACGCCGCGAGGTCCGCGGCGGGGGCGCCGTGTAGCTGATCTCCCAGGAGTGCCAGGATTTGGGTAGGGAGCGTGGATTGTTTGGACATTCGTACCCCCCCATTGCGTAGGATGAAGGTAAGCTAGTCTCTACCCGACTATCAACATGCGCGCACGGGTGCGGGCAGATTCGGAGGGGTGCCCGGTTACCTGTTGCCACCGGCTGCGCCGGCATGGGGGACGGATCTGAAACCGGGAAGCGGCCTCGCCGGCCGTTCTGCCGCTTCGGATGGGTCGTTACGGGTGCGCCTCCCATCCGGCACTGATACGCCCCGGGAGCGATGACTCAGGCAACGCCGCTCCCCTGCCGCCAGTGTGGTCGCCTCGTGGCGCCGCCGGACGGCGCAGGTGCCGGGCTGCCGCTCTGCGTGGACTGTGGTGGCACCGCGGAGCCCCCCCGCCCGGGGGCGGCCCCGACCCGCACGTCCGCCCCCCCGCGCCCACCCGGCGGGGTGGGGAAGGGCGTGGCGGCGGCGCTGGCGCTGGTGGTACCCGTCGTCGGGGGCCTCGCGGTGGTCGGCATCGCGGGGCTCGGGTGGTGGTGGTGGCAGAACCGGGCCCCCCGGGAGGAGATCGCCGCGTCTGCCCGCCCCAGCGAGGCCGCCCCGGGGGCGGCGGTGGTGGCTGTGTTGCAGCTCGAGACGGGCGCCATCGTCGATCCGGTGCGGCTGTTGGTGGCGCGTTCGTGGGCGGCGCGCGTCCGGGAGACACCCACGGCGCTCGCCGAAGCCACCCGGTTCGCCGAGGCCGCGGTGGCGCGCGCGCCCGACGACGTCGAGGCGCTTGGCCTGCTGGTCGCGCTGTACAGCCAGACAGGCGAGGAGCCGAGTCGTGCGTCGGCGTTGATGGAGCGGGTCGCGGCGCTCGCGCCGACCAGCCCGCACGTGGCGGCCGCGTCCGCCGAGAACCTGCTCGCCGCCGGGGAGAGCGCCGGAGCGCGGGCGCAGCTCGCGGCGTGCCTCAGCGCGGTGCCCGACGACCTCCAGTGCGCCGAGGTGGCCGATCGGCTGGACGGAGGCGTGAACGGCGCGGCGCTGGCGGCCCGGTGGCCCGAGCACGTCGGCATCGGTCGGCGGGACGCGCTGGCGGGCGCCCGGGGCGCGAAGGGGGTCGCCGCGCTGGAGGCGACGCTCAGGCGGATCCCAGGGGACGTCGTGCTCACGCAGGAGCTGGCGCGGATGCGGTACGCCGCGGGGGCGGTCGCCAGCGCCGGGGAGCTCTGCCGGCGCCTCGGGGTGGACGCCCCACCCGACGTGGTCGCGCGATTGGCGGGCGCCGCGATCGTGGCCGGCGATCCAGCGGCGGCCCTGGCGTGGGTCACGCTCGTGGGCGAAGCCGGCACGCCCCAGGAGCGCGCCGATCTGCGGCTCCGTCGGGCGCAGGCCCTGGTCCTGCAGGCCCAGGCGCACCCGGCGGACACCGCGCGGTCCACGGCGGCGCTCGAGGCCACGACGTCCGCGTTGGAGCTCGGCCGGGGGGATCCGGCGGCGATCCAGGCGCGGTTGCTCGCCGCCCTGGTGGTGAAGGACTTCGCGGCCGGTCAGCGCGCCTTCGAGCGGCTCGACACCACCGGCGCCGCGCCCGGGGATCTGGCGGGGGTGTATGTGGCCCGCGTGGCCCTGGACGTGGCGCAGGGGGTCCCGGCGCAGTCCCAACGGTGGATGGACGAGGCGGTCCGCCTCGATCCGCGGTCGCCGGACGTGTGGTTGTGGTCCGCGACGCTGGCCGTCGCCGGTCAGAACCCGGGCGGTGCCCTCGGGGCGCTCCGGCGGGCGGT
Organism: Pseudomonadota bacterium; assembly: GCA_043750895.1. GTDB lineage: Bacteria > Myxococcota_A > UBA796 > UBA796 > SXON01 > JAYVAS01. The sequence goes on along the minus strand of JAYVAS010000230.1, from coordinate 3,562 downwards.
GGCCGCGGTCGATGTGAGCTCCCGGGATGGGCTGCGCACCCTGCCGATGCGCGCCGACGTCGCGCTCCTCACCAACGGCCTCGTGAATCTGGTCGGCGGGGACGCGTCGCGCGAGCGCGACCTCACCCTGGGGTTGTCGGTGTTGGATTGGTTGGGAGGTCAGCCGGATCGCGCGGTGGCACGGATCGCCGGTGCCTCCGGAGGGTCGGAGGACGCCGCCTTGTGGGCGCTCTACGCCCGGCTGCTGTGGGCGCGTAAGGACCAGTACGGTGCTGCGGATGCCATCGCGCGTGCGAGGGCCTTGGATGGCCGCACGCCGGCATGGGCGGAGCTTGCCAGGAAAATCGAAGCGGGCGGAGGCAACTGATGGCGATGCGCGTCCTGGTGGTGGGCGGGGGTGGGCGGGAGCACGCGCTGGCGTGGCGCCTCGGCCGCGCCGGTCACACCCTCTGCTTCTCGCACCCCAACCCGGGTTTCGACCGCCTCGGCACCGTGGACGTGGGAGACCCCGTGGACGTCGCGCGGCGGCACGCCGTGGACCTCGTGGTGGTCGGGCCCGAGGGGCCGCTCGCCGAGGGCCTGGTGGATCGCCTCGAGGCGGCCGGCGTCGTGGCCTTCGGCCCGCGCAAGAATGCGGCCTGGCTGGAGTCCTCCAAGGTGGCCTCGAAGCGGTTCATGGAGCGCCACGACCTCCCCCGGGCGCGGTCCATCACCCTCGCGCCCGAGGACACGCTGGCGTGGGCCGGCCCCGGCGTGGTCAAGCTCGATGGGCTGGCGGCCGGGAAGGGGGTGTGGGTGTGCGCCGACGGCCGCGCGGTGCGCGCCGCGGTGGAGCAGTCTTTCCGGCTCCGCCCCGACGCGCCGGTGCTCATCGAGGAGGTCCTCGTTGGCCCGGAGCTGAGCGTGTTGGGGCTCTGCGACGGCACGCGGGTCGCCCCGCTCCTCCCGGCCCGGGACCACAAACGTCGCTACGACGGGGATGAGGGCCCGAACACCGGCGGCATGGGCGCGGTGGCGCCGGTGCCGACCGACACCTGGCACGCCTGTGCGGAGATCCTGCAGCGGGCCGTGAGCGGCATGGCCGCCGAAGGTACGCCCTTTTGCGGCGTGCTCTACGGTGGGTTCATGCTCACCGCCGAGGGCCCCAAGCTGGTGGAGTTCAACGTCCGCTTCGGAGATCCCGAGTGTCAGCCGCTGATGATGCTGCTCGACGAGGATCCGGCGCCGTGGTTCCACGGGGCGGCCACCGGTCGACTGCCGGGTGAGCGGCTGCGTTGGAAGCCCGGGGCCGCCTGCTGCGTGGTCGTGAGCGGGGCCGATTACCCGACGCGCGGGGCCGACGCCGACATCGAAGCGCTGCCCGACGACGTGGACGACCTCGTGGTGTTCCACGCCGGGACCAGTCGCCGGGACGGGGTGCTGCGGGCCACCGGTGGTCGGGTGTTGGGGGTGACCGCGTATGGCCCGGACGCAGAGAGCGCGCGGCGGCGGGCCTACGCGGGGGTGGCGCAGGTTCGCTTCGCGGGGGCCGCGTGGCGGACCGACATCGGAACGACCGGACGCTGACCACCGACTTCCCCGTCCCGGGCGTGGCGGTGCGCCAGCCGCGCCGTGGGTACCGCTGGGGGGTCGAGGTGTACCTGCTCGCCGACTTTGCGTTGGGCGGTGGCGTCGTGCGCACCGCCGTGGACCTCGGCACCGGGAGCGGCATCCTGGCGCTGTTGTTGGCGATCCGGGGGGTACAGGTGACAGCGGTGGAGCGGTCGCCGAGTTGGGTGCCCCTGGCACGTGAGAACCTCGCGGACCACGATGTCACGGTGGTGGAGGCGGACGTGCGGGACTGGCAGGGGCCGGCGGTCGACGTCGTGGTCGCCAATCCGCCGTGGTTCGATCCGGCGACCGGTCCGGTGTCTCCCGATCGGTGGAAGGCGGAGTCGCGGACTGCGCTGTTCGGTTCGCCCGAGGACTTCGTGCGGGCGGGGCTGCGGCACGCCGGGCGGGTGTGTGTGGTCGGGCCGCGGCCGGTGGTGGTGCCGGGGGCGTTCCTGGCGCGGGTGGCGCGCAGCGGGCGGCTGGTGCTGAGCGAGGTGCGGCCCGGGGAGGGGGAGACGCGGGAGGAGGGGGTGGATCTGGCGGCGGTGTATGGGAGGTTTGGGAGGTAGGGGGGATCGGGCGCGCCGGCGGCGGGGCCGCCGTCAGGCTGCTCCCGGGCTCGCGCGTGCGCGCTCGGTCGGCCGAGGCGGCCGGACCGGCCTACGGCCGCCCTTCGCATCCTTCGCGCGTCGACGGGGGGCGGGGACCGCGCCGGGTTGTCACAGGTGGACGGGAGGTTTGGGAGGTAGGGGGCCGCCCTCCCGATTCACCGGGAGCGGTCGACGTGCCCGCTCCTACGCCCTCGGGCGGCTTCCACCGCCTCCTGGATTCTCCGCTCGCGGGTGTCAGCCCGGGCGGCGTCGTCGATGCGCCGGAGCATGAAGTTCTGTTTCCCAGGCGGCAAAGACCGGAAGTCTTCCGTCACCCCCTCTCTCCGCAGCGCGGTCGCCACGTCCGGGGGGATCGTCACGTCCGCACGATCGAGCACGGTGATTCGGATTTGGATGCGATCCCCCATCCGCGTGTTCGTCTCTTCACGGACCTTCGCCCTGATACGAATGTAGTGTTGCCCGCCGCCGGCGGGGAAGAGGCTTACCTTGAACGGCTTTGAGTCGTTCACCCGAGCCATGACCAGCACGGCAGCCGTGGTCCCCAAGGCGGTGGTGATGGTCGCAGGAACGGGGACGGCGCAGTAGTCCAACCCCTCGGCCCAGTTCTCCAAGGTCGCCTGGAACGCAAGCTCTTGGCCGGCGGACGGGGATCGTTTCTTCATGACGCGAGGGCGGCGCCGCCGGCCCGCCCGCTAGATCCTCCCCAACAAATACTCCACCACCGCATGCCCGTCGCCGTCGGTGTTGGAGGACAGGCGCCACGGCGCGTAGATGACCTTGCCGTCCCCGGCGGGGAAGCTCAGCAGCAGGGGGCTGTCCCCCTGGACGTAGGTGTCCAGCCCGAACCGGTAGGGCGCATCGCCCACCTGGTACACGGTGGCCGCCTCGTCCGCGCTCACCACGACCGGCCAGGTGTCGAGGTCGAAGTGCACGTCCACGACGTTCTCGCCGACCGCGGACTCCAGATCGCTGCTGAGCACGTCCGCGCGGACGGTGTCCGGGGTGCCGAGCTGGGCGTCGTTGGGGACGGTGTCCTCGCCCAGGAAGTCGATCTTGTTGGGCCAGTTCTGCTCGATCACGTCGTAGGACCAGTCGGTCGCCACCAGGGTGCCGCCCGCCTCCACGTACGCGGAGAGCGCCTCGTTCACCCGCGCCACGTCTCCGGCGCTGTCCGAGCCGTCGGTGTCGTAGAACACGTCCTCCTCGATGTGGCCCCCGGCGAAGAAGATCGCCTCGTACTGGACGAGGTTCTCGGCCGACTGGAGGAACTGCACCATCTCGTCGCCGGTCTGGCCGTTCACCAGGTAGAAGTCGGCGATCCCGAACGCGGGGAGCACCTCGTCGAGGTGGTCGTAGTC
>JAYVAS010000229.1:0-6367 GCA_043750895.1 Pseudomonadota bacterium | reverse complement strand
CATCGCGATCGACTTTCTCGCGGCGAGCTCGAGCTCCCGCTTGTTCAGGTACGCGATGCGTCCCTCGAGCTGAGTGCGCACCGCCTTCGTCTTGCCCGTTGCGAGGTAGCGCGTATACGCCTCGCGCGCGCCTGCGATGTCGTCGACCTTCTCGAACGTCAGTCCGAGATACAGGGCAGTGGTCCCGTCGCTGGGATCGAGCCGGCGGGCAGTCTCCAGCGTCTGCCGCGCGTCGTCGAAGCGGCCGATCTTGAAGTAGGAGATGCCGAGTGCGCGCGCCGCGGACGCGGAGCCCGGTCTGTTGCTGTTCGCCGCCGATCTCGCCGCCGCTGAAGGGCGCGCCTACGTTCCGCCGCCGCCGGAACCCGAAGACCCCTTCGCGCTGGAGAACGCCTGGCTTCGCGCTCGGGAGAAGCGCCCCGCCGAGGGGCCGCTCAGGTGAGCCAGCGGCGCTCGCCCGGTCGCAGCGCCACGCGGGCCCGCCGGCCCTCGATCCACACGCGGCCCTCGACGCACCAGCGCAGGGCGAGCGGGTAGAGCTGGTGCTCGAGCCCGAGCACCCGGGCGGCGAGGGACTCGACGGTGTCCGTCTCGAGCACCGGCACCGAGCCCTGACAGAGGATGGGACCGGTGTCCACGCCGGAGTCCACGAAGTGGACGGTTGCGCCGGCGACCGTCGCCCCGTAGGCGAGGGTGTCGGCGATGCCGTGGGCGCCGGGGAAGGCTGGGAGCAGCGCCGGGTGCACGTTCAACACGCGGGCGGGGAACTCGTCGAGGAAGAAGGGGGTCAACACCCGCATGAAGCCGGCCAGGCACACCCACTCCGCGTCGCCGATCGCGCCGCGCAGCTCTGCCTCGAAGCTCTCGCGTGCGCGGCCTTTGGAGACGACGACGGCGGTCTCGACGCCGGCCTTGGCGGCGCGCTCCAGCGCCAGCGCGCCGGGGACGTTGCTGACGACCCGGGTGATCGCCGCGGGGTAGGCCGGGTCGGCGGCGGCGTCGAGGAGCGCCTGGAGGTTCGAACCGCGCCCGGACACGAGGACCGCGACGGGGACCTTCACGCCACCACGCACTGGCCTTCGGCGTCTTCCACGACCTCGCCCACCGAATAGCCGCCCAGCTCGGCCGCGACGTCCGCGGCGTGTTCGGCCGCCACGACCAGCACCATCCCCAGGCTGTTGTTGAAGGTCTGGTACATCTCGAAGTCGCTGAGCCCGCCGCGCGCGCGGAGCAGGTCGAAGATGGGGAGCTGCGGCCAGCTCCCGGCGTGCATCACCGCGCCGAGGCCGGCGGGGAGCATCCGCGGCACGTTCCCGGTGAGACCGCCGCCGGTGATGTGCGCGGCGCCGCGGAGCCAACCGCGGGCGTGGAGCTTCAGCAGCTCGGCCACGTAGATGCGCGTGGGGGCGATGACCGCGTCGGCGAGGGGCTGGCCCAGGCCGCCGGGGTCGCTGTCGAGCGGCAGGCCGGCGATGAGCTTGCGGATCAGGGAGTAGCCGTTGGAGTGCGGCCCGGAGGACGGGAGCCCGACGAGCTTCATGCCCGGACGGACCAGCGCGGCGTCCACGATTGCCTCGCGTTCCACCGCCCCGACGCAGAAGCCCGCCAGGTCGTAGTGCCCGGGGCCGTACATCCCCGGCATCTCGGCGGTCTCGCCGCCGATGAGCGCGCAGCCGGCGAGGCGGCACCCGGCGGCGATCCCCGCCACGACCTGCTCGGCCTGGGCCGGGTCGAGCTTGCCGGTGGCGAAGTAGTCGAGGAAGAACAACGGCTCGGCGCCCACGACCACCACGTCGTTGACACACATCGCGACCAGGTCGATGCCGATGGTCTCGTGACGGTCGAGCTGTTGGGCCAGGAGGAGCTTGGTCCCCACGCCGTCCGTCCCGCTGACCAGCACCGGGTCCCGGTATCGGCCCATGAGCGAGAACAACCCCCCGAAACCACCGATGTCGCCGAGCACGCCGGGCCGCCGGGTGGACCGGACGTGCTTCTTGATGCGGTCGACGACCTCGTCGCCGGCCTCGATGTCCACCCCCGCGTCGCGGTAGGCGTCCTTATTGGGGGTCGCCATCGCTGCCGTCCTCCTTCGGGGTGACCCCGCTCGCGAACGCCGGTTCGGAGGTGAGGCCGTGGGCGTCGGTCACGGTGACGCCGAAGTCGTACCAGGTGTTGTAGCTGAACCGCCCGGAGATCCCGAGGAGCTGACCGAAGCTGCCACCCGACACCAGGCAGGGCTCGCCGTCGCTGTCGATCTTGAAGGGGCCGGTGGCGACGTCGGGGTTCCCCGAGGTGTCGACCACGCCGTCCACCGTGTCGTCCCACCAGTAGTGGATGTCGGCGACGTCCACGTCCATGTCCTGGTCCACGAAGTGGATGTCCACCCGGATCGACCAGTCGGGATTGCCGCCCTCACCCGTGATCTCGCCGCCGTTGGAGACACGGATGGTGTCGATCTCTGGGGGGACGCTGGTGCAGGCGTCGCCGGTGTCGTCCAACAACAGCGGCGGAGCGTTGTTGCTGTCCTCTTCTTTTCCGGTGCAGGCCAACAGCAAGACGAGCCACATGGAGCCTCCAGGTGCGCCCGCCCCGTAGCACGGTGATAGGGGGCCGGCGTGGTCAATCGGCCGACGTCCCCGTTGCGTGTCTACCGGGCACTCCGAGACCAACTCGGGAGCCTGAGGAACGTGTACGCCCGGGGGAATCGGGTGGTACGGCGCGACGACTTCGCCAACCACGCCGAGACCGTGTTGCTGCTCCACGGCTTCTTCCAGACCCGGAACGTCTGGGAGATCATGGAGGACCGCCTCCGGTACGACGGCTACGGCGTGTTCAGCTTCGACCTGGGGGGGCTCTTCGCCACCTTCAACACCGAGCGCCCCGCCGACCTCGCCGAACGTATCGCCGAAAAGATCGAGCGGATCTGCGCGCGCACCGGCCTCGAGCGCTTTCACATCGTCGGACACAGCAAGGGCGGGCTCATCGCGCGGGAGTACATCCAGCGTCACGGCGGGGAGCGCCGGGTGAAGTCGGTCATCACCCTGGGAACGCCGCACCACGGGACCCCCACCGCCGCCATCGGGGTGTGGCTGATGGGCGCCGGGCTGCTGTCGCGGAGCCCCTACGATCTGCTCCCGAACTCGCCCTTCGTGCGTCGGGTGCGCGAAGACAGCTTCCCGCCCAGCATCCCCCTGGTGTCGATCTACAGCCGCCACGACGTGGTGTGCCCCTGGTGGGCCAGCGTGCTCGTCCCGCGTCCGGGGGAGACGTCGATGCACAACGTGCCGGTGCAAGGGGTCGGCCACACCGCGCTGACCTACGACCCCGGCATCTACCTCACCATCCGCCGCTACCTCATGGAGGCGGCGGGGCCGCGCCGGTAGGGGCCGCGCCGGTAGGGGCCGCGCCGGGAGGGACGGCGGGGTCCGCCGGCGGCGTGATCACCTCGTTCTCGCCGAGGCAGCATCGCCAGGTCATGAAGCGGTCGGTGAGGTCGGTGCGCTTGGTGTCGGCGTACGCGCAGCGTGAGCCACGTTCGGGCGAGCCCGCCTTGCCGCCCTTGATGATGCGGAAGGTGGTCCCGGACGTGGCCTCGGTGCTGGTCCACTCGCGCGCGCCGCCCGCCATGTCGTAGACGCCGAACTTGTTGGTGCAGCCGTCGAGCGCGCCGGAGGCCAGATCCGACCGGTTGTCCTTGTCGGCGTCCTTGGCGATGTCGGGCCCGCACCGGGCGGGGTCGAACACGTCTCCGTAGCCGTAGGTGAGCATCTCGGGACCCTTGCAGGCCCGCTCCCACTCGTCGGCCGTGCAGAGGCGCTTGCCCGAGGCCGCGCACGCCGCTTCGGCCTGGTCGTAGGTGGCGTTCACGCTGGGGTTGCCGCCTTTGACGTCCTCCCCCTCGAACCGGTTGACGAAGTAGGCCGGAAGCTTCTTGACCGCGGCCAGCGGCTCGGTCGCGCCGGCGACCTTCTGCGACTCGCCGTGGAGTCGTCCCGAGAGGTAGGACCCAGCGGGGATGTAGACCATGTCCGGGTGAGCGCTGACCTTGGCGCGGACGGTGTTCTCGTCGGGGAGGGGGTTCTCCTTGACGATGGTGGCGCGTAGCGCCTCGTCCTTCCGGACCGCGGCTGCCTGGGGATCGAAGACCTTGACCGCGACCGCGCTCAAGATGGCGAGCCCGATGACCCCGCCGAGCACCCCCACGAGCGCCTTTCGGGGCACCGCCGTCTGAACCGGCGCGTCCTCGGCGAACACCCGCTGGATGTCGTTCATCATGTCCCGCGCCGACGGGTAGCGCTCCTCGGCGTTGGCCGCGAGCGCGATGTCCACGATGTCGTCGACGTGTTTGGGGAGGTCGTCGCGGATCTGGGAGGGCGCGAGGTAGGTGCCCATCGGGGTCTGCCCGGTGAGGAGCTCGTAGAAGATGACGCCGGCCGAGTAGACGTCGGCCTGGGGCGTGCCACCGGCGGCGGGCGAGGACAGCTCGGGCGCGAGGTACCGGCTGTCGGGGCGATCGAGGAGGTTCTCGGCGAGGACGCCGGGATGGACCAGCTCGGAGAGGGCGAGCCCGGTGACCCGGACGGTGCGCATGACCTTGCCGGGCCCTACCACCTTCGACTGCACGATGACGTTCCCCGGCTTGAGGTGCCGGTGGACGATGCCCTGACGATGGGCGGCATCCGCGGCCTCGAGCACGCGGGTGACGATCTGGCAGGCCTCCTGCACACCGAACGCCTTCTTCTGCGCCGCGAAGTCGTCCATCAGCTTGCGGAGCGACTCGCCCTCGACGAAGTCCATGACCGCGTAGCCACGACCGTCGTGCTCGCCGAACTCGATGAGGTTGACCAGGGCGTCGCTCACCGGCTTCTTGAGCCGCTCGAACAGCCGATCGCGGGTGGCCTGGTCGGCCGCGGGACCGTGCAACATCTTCACCACGACGCGCTGACCCGCGGACTTCGCGGTGTAGCTGGCGCCAGCGGGACCCGAGCCCAGACCAGCCTCGATCTCGACCTGCTTTCCAATGACCTCCCCCGGACGAAGGGGAGGGGCGGCGGATGCGGACACGGATGCTCCCAGATGAGGCCGTTGGTACGGTGAGCGCCAGTCGTACCACGTCCCGACGCCATTCTACAAATCAGCCGCCTCGCTCTCCGATAAAGAACCGGACCACGGCCAGGAAGCGCCGGTACCACTCCCGGGGGTGGACGCGGGTGGCAAAGAGCCAATGGCCCACGAGGCCCATGAACATCGACAGCGCGATCACGCTGACGCCGGCCCCGGCGATGGCCAACAGGGGAACCCCCCACGGTGCCGGCGACCACGGCGCGATCAGCACGGCGCCGCTCACCGAGAGGCCCAACGCACAGAGCGCGAGGGAGATCCGGATGGCGCCGTGGCGGATCTCCTGGCGGAGCTCCTCCGACTCCGGGTCGCGGGTGACCAGGGTGATGCGCCCGCGCTCGAGGTCCAGCATCAGCTGACCCGCCTGGGTGGGCAGGTCCTTGAACGCGGTCTGGGCTTGTTGCACGGCGCGGAACATGTCCGCCCCGATCCGCTCGGGGCCGAACCGGCGGGTGATGAGCCGCTGGGCGAGGGGGCGCACCTCCTCTACGATGTCGGCGTCGGCGAGCAGGCGCCGGGCGATGCCGTCGACGATGGAGGTGGCGCGGGCCAGCACCGCGAACTCCCGCGGCACCTGGATCCGGTAGCGGATCGCGATGTCGATGAACTCGACCAGGGACGACTGCTCGCCGAGGCGAGAGAGAGACGCGCCCTCGTACTTGTTCATCATCTTCTGGATCTCGGCTTTGAAGGCCTTGAGATCCACACGGTCCTTCGTGGCGCCGGCGCGGTGGATGGCCAGCGCCACCGACTCGGCGTCCCGGAACACGAGGCCGGTGAAGACGGCGGTGATGACGTCCTGCATCTCGGCCGAGAGCACCCCGGTGAGCCCGAAGTCGAGGAAGCAGAGCCGTCCGTCCGGCAACAGCATGAGGTTGCCGGGGTGGGGGTCCCCGTGGAAGAAGCCGTGTTCGAAGAGTTGGAAGTACCAGCTCTGGATCAGGACGCGCATCGCGGCCCGGCCGTCCTCGCTCCCGGTGGGGACGGCGTTCAGCCGCATTCCGTCCACGAACTCCATGATCAGCACCCGGCGGGTGCAGAGCTCCCGGTGCATCGTCGGCGCGTAGACCGTGGGAAGCTCGCGGTGGTGGCTCCGAAAGCGCTCGCCGGCGCGCGCCTCCTGGAGGAAGTCCAGCTCTCCCTGGAGCGCGGTCTCGAACTCCTGGACGATCTCCACCGGGGTGTAGAGCCCGGGGATGCTCAGCTGGCCCTCGATCAGGCGCGCGAGGGTGTAGAGGATGTGGAG
>JAYVAS010000228.1:0-3980 GCA_043750895.1 Pseudomonadota bacterium | reverse complement strand
CCGTGGCCGACCCGAACGTAGGTCGGTCCGGTCCCGCGGAGACGCCAGGCGCGGAGGGTCTGCGGCTGGAGGCCCAGGATGGCGGCGGCTTCGTCCGAGCGGACGAGCGTGGACGGGGGAGGAGTCGGTGGTGAAGTCACGGGTGCCTCGGATGGCCACGAGACTACGGGCATCGACAGGCGACGCCTATGGGGAGAACCCGCCGTGATCTCCCCACGCCCCAGCCTCCTGCGCGTCAGCGACAGCGACCGCCGCCCGGTGGCGGTGCGATCCGACTTCCCGCCGCGGTACGACTCGGGTACGACTTGACGCGATCACCACCCCAGAAAGCGAAACGCCCATCCCCGTATTACCGAGGATGGGCGCGCCATTTATATGGCAGGGGCAGTAGGACTTGAACCTACGACCTGCGGATTTGGAATCCGCTGCTCTACCAACTGAGCTATACCCCTACGAGGGCACGCGCCGACTAACCAAGCACTACCCAGCGGGCAAGACGCCGGCGAGAAGCAGGGCGCCGACCACCACCGCCAGCCCGATGCGCCAGACCGCGAAGACCTCCATCCCGCGGGACTGCAACCAGCCCACCAGCCAGCGCACGGACAGGGTGGCCGCCACGAACGAGGCCACGAAGCCCACGATGATCGGGGCGGCGCCGAAGGTGGAGAGCATGACCTCGCCGTGCTTGAGCGCCGAGTAGGAGGTGGCGGCGCCGAGGGTGAGCAGCCCGAGCAGGAACGAGAACTCCACCGCCGCCGGCAAGGCCACCCCCGCCACCACGCCCGCCAGGATGGTGGCGAGGCTGCGGGACGTCCCCGGCCAGAGCGCCAGACACTGGGCGAGGCCGATGACGGCCGCCGTCTTGAGCTGGATGTCCTCGATGGGCTGCGTTCCAGTGCGCCCCCGCAGGGCCAGGATCACGAAGCCGCCCACGAACCAGGCGGTCACGACCGGCCACAAGCCGAAGAGCAGGGCGTCGATGGTGTCGTCGAAGAGGAATCCGACGGTCGCCGCGGGGAGGAAGGCCACCACGAGGTTCAGGAGCAGGCGCCGTCCCGCCGGGTCCTGGCCCAGGACCCCGCGCGCCATCTGCACCACCCGCGTGCGGTAGAGACCGAGGACCGCCACGATCGCGCCCGCCTGGATGCAGATGGTGTAGGCGTCCGCGGCGTCGCTGCGGGGGATGCCGAGCGCCCGCTCGGCGAGCAGGAGGTGGCCGGTGGAGCTGACGGGGAGGTACTCGGTGATCCCCTCCACGATCCCGAGGATCAGCGCATCGAGCAGGGTCATGGGGCGGCGGGGGCCAGCGTGCGCAGGTAGCCGACGAGGTTGGCGACGTCCGCATCCGAGAACTGGGTGAAGCCCGACATCCCGGTGCCCGCCTTCCCGGTCCGGATCACCGCGGCGAGGGCCGCGTCGGTGCGTTCGGGCGTCCACCACGCGGCGGCGGTGAAGTCGGTCGGCTTCGGCTTGAGCGCCACCGCGGCCGGACCCTTGCCGTCGCCGAGCTTGCCGTGACAAGCCGTGCAGTTGGCGGCGTAGGCGACCTGACCCGCAGCCGGATCGGCCGCCTGGGCGGCAAAGGCGAGGACGAACGCAACCAGCATGAGACCCTCCGACCGTGGTTAGTTGGCGTCGTCGTCGGTGTCGGCGGCGGCTGCCGGGGCGGGGGGCCCCTTCGGCTTGGGCACGACCCGGCCCGCGAGGACGTCGCGGATGTACAGGACACTCAAGCGGAGGTCCCCGCGCTCAATCGTCTCGGAAAAGGCCGGCATGCGGCCCTGCCCGGCCATGACGAGGTCGACCACCCCGGGGATCTTGGCGTCGTCGTCGGGCAGCTTGCCGGCCAGGCTCGCGACGCCGCCCACCACCGCCGCGGCCGACGGGCCGTCCCCCTTGCCGGTGGCGCCGTGGCACGCCGAGCAGGACTGGCGCCACAGCGTCTCGCCGACCTCCTGATCGGGGGGGCGACGCCCGGGCACGGCGGAGTCTCCGGCCTTGGGGGGCGTGGCGGCGAGCGCGACGACGAGGAACAGCAGCACCCCGGCAGGCTAACCCGTCGCCAGGCCGCGCTACGCGTGGTGCCGGTGGTGAACGTCCTCTCCGTGGGCGTGCTCGTGGGCACGGGGTTCGTGGCGATGTTCGTGGGCGTGCACGGCGCCGGGCGGGAGGTCCGCATGGGCGTGGTCGTCGTGGTGGCCGTCGTCGTGGCGGTGCGGGTGATCGTGGGTGAGCGCGGGGTGCTCGTGGGCGTGGTCGTGCGACTCGGTGAGGTGCAGGTAGACGCCCACCGCCATCAGCGCCCCTCCCACGACGGTGCCGACGCCGACGGGCTCGCCGAGCGCCCGGGCCACGAGGGCGCCGAGAAAGGGCGCCACCGCGAACACCGAGCCCGTCCGGGCCGACCCGAGGACCCGCTGCGCGCGGAGGTACAAGCGGAGGCTGCCGCCGTAGCCCACGGCGCCGCAGATCAGCACCCCCAGCGCCGGACCGAGGGCGGGCATCGGCTCCCGAGACGCCAGCGCGAGGACCACCGACAGGCTCGCGCCGATCGTGGCCTTTCCCGCCACCACCTGCCCGGGATCCAGCTCCGACAGCGGGCGAGAGAGGGTGTTGTCCAGCGCCCAGGCCAGGGTGGCCCCGGCCACGAGGAGGGAGCCCACCAGCGTCGAGCCGAGCTGCCCCGGCGCGAAGCTCACCACCGCCCCGCCGAGGGCGATCACCAGGACCGCGGCGACGACCCGTCGACCGACCGACTCCCGATGGACGAGCACGCCGAGGACCACCGTGCCGACCGCTTCGAGGTTGAGCAACAACGACGCGCTCGTCCCGCTCGTCGTGCGTAGTCCCAGCGCGAGGAGGACCGGGGCGATGAAGGCCCCGAACAACGCCACGAGGGCGAGCCGGGGCAGATGGGGGCGCGCGAGGGAGGACTCGTTCGCCGTCCGCCCCAACGCCAGCGCGAGGGCCGCGGCGCCCCCGTAGAGCAGCCCGGCCGTGGTGAAGGCGCCGAGGCCCTCCCCGAATCGTTGCACGAGCGGCGTGGTCACGCCGAAGCTCGCCGCCGAGGCGAGCGCCAGCAGGACTCCGGTGGTGATCGGGTTCATCCCCTACGGCGTAGCTGATCTCGCGTGGCGGCGCGCGATAGGCGACGGGCATGCCTCCTCCTTCCGCGGTCGTCCAGGCCTTCGACGCGCACGCCGACGCGTACGACCGCAGCGTGGAGCCCCTCCAGGCCGTCAAAGACCTCGTGCATCAGCTGATCCGAAGCCAGCTCTCGGGACTCCCGGACGGGGCGCGCATCCTCGTGGTGGGCGCGGGCACGGCGGCCGAAGCGCGCTTCCTCGCGCCGCGCTTCCCCGGGTGGAGGTTCACGCTCGCCGATCCGTCCGAGCAGATGTTGGGCGTGGGCCGGCGACACGCCGAGGCCGAGGGGTTCGCCGACCGGTGCCGGTTCCATCCGGGTTTCGTCGCGTCGCTGGCGGATGAACCCTACGACGCCGCGATCAGCGTGCTCGTCTCCCACTTCCTGACCGACGCGGGCGATCGTACGGCGTACTTCGGGGACATCGCCGCGCACCTGAAGCCGGGCGGGCTCCTGTTCACCGCCGACCTCTGCGCCGACCTGACCGCGCCGTCGTTCGGCGCGGTGATGGAGCTCTGGCTCACCCTGGCGGGCACGCCCGAGGCGCGGAGGGACAGCTTCCGGACCGCGTTCGGGCGGGACTTCGCCGTCCACGGACCCGCCGAGGTGGAGGCGATGATCTCGGCGGCAGGCTTCTCGGCCCCCGCTGCGTGCTTCCAGGCGGCGCTGGTGCGTGGCTGGGTGGCGGCCCGGCCGTAGGGGAACGCGACGGTTCGGAAAGGGATGCAGTCCATGGGGGAGGCGGGATCTACTACCGCATGTGCACGGAGCAGGATCGCGTTCGAAGCCCGTCGAGCGCGTGTCCCGGCTGGCCTCGCCGTGCCATGTTCGCTCC
>JAYVAS010000227.1:0-8673 GCA_043750895.1 Pseudomonadota bacterium | reverse complement strand
CGGGTGGACCCCGCCAGGGCGTCGAGCGAGATCCGGCGTGCTTCGCGCACCGCCTTGAGGTACGCGCCGGTGGGCCCGTACTGGTCGGCGAGCCGGGCGATGTCTTCGGCGGGGATGGCGCGGTCCAGGGCCAGCGCCGGGGCGGTGGGGATCTGGGCGCGGGCGTCCGCGGCCCGCCGCGACACGATGATGCGCTCCGGCGGGACGCTGGGGTCCTTCACCTGGACGGGCGAGACCTCGGCCTCCGGCGGCGCGCTCGGGACGCCCATGGCCTCCCCTACGCGAAGCTCAGTCAGGGTGCGGACCACCTCGATCGCTGCCGCGGCGGCGGGATCGACCAGGGACCGCCCCGCCTGGGCCCAGAGCTCTTCCGGGTCGGCCGGAAGCGTACCCTTGGCGAGCTCCCGAAAACGGTCGTAACGCCGGCGCCGCTGGGCGTCGGACAGGACCGCCCAGGCCTCGCCCAGGGCCGCACGACGCGCCTCGATGGTGGAGACGTCCTGCTGCCGCGCTTCAGCGGCGCGCAGCTTGCGCACCACCTGGGCGACCTGCTCCTGATACGCGAGCCGGATGGATTCCACTGGGGCTTCCGGAGAAACCTGGAGCAGTTCGTAGAAACCGACGGGCATGGTCGGCCCTCTTCACGCGCCTGAAGCGCTTCGGCAAGCCCACACGAGCGCGTCGACGAGGCTCCCCTCCTCCTCGGGCAACACCGCGCGCAGATCGACGCGGAGATCCCCCTCCGACACCCGCGCCAGCACCGGCGGGGAAGCGGCCCGGAGCCGCGCCGCGAGGCGGTCCGGATGCGGGTGCGGGACGACGATCACCACGGTGGGAAGCGCATCCTCGGGGCGGGATCCTCCGCCCGCGAACCCGACGTCGTCCACCACCTCATTGGCGACCCCGGCCGCAGCCAGCCGCAGCGCGCACGCCTCGGCGCGCACGCGGAGCGCCGCCCGCGTGGTGGTCATCATCGTCACCGCCGGCGGAAGCTCCCCGGCCAGGTAGCCGCGGAGGGTGACCTCGAGCGCGGCGAGCACCAGCCGGTCGAGCCGGAGCGCCCGGTACAAGGGGTGTTTGCGGAGGCGGAGCAGCGGCTCGACGCTGCCCACCAACAGACCGGCCTGGGGGCCGCCGAGGAGCTTGTCCCCCGAGAAGCTGACGACGTCGGCGCCACACGCCAACACCTCGCGCACGGTCGGCTCACCGAGGCCCGGAACGAGGGCCCCCGCGCCGAGATCCTCGAGGTACAGGACCCCCCGCGCGTGGGCGAGGGCCGCGAGCTCGGTGCGGTCTGCCTCCTCGGTGAAGCCCACCACCCGGAAGTTGGAGGGGTGGACGCGGAGGACCGCGGCGGTGTCGGGCGTGATCGCTGAGGCGTAGTCCGCCAGGCGGGTGCGGTTGGTGGTGCCGACCTCGACGAGGCGCGCCCCTCCGGCGGTGATCACGTCCGGGATGCGGAACGCGCCGCCGATCTCGACCAGCTCACCGCGGGAGACGATCACCTCGCGCCCGCGCGCGAGCCCGGTGAGCATCAGCATGGTCGCCGCGGCGTTGTTGTTCACGGCCAGCGCCGCCGGGGCGCCGCACAGCTCCTTGAGGGGCTCGGAGACCCCGGCGAGCCGCTCGCCGCGGGTGCCCGTCTCCAGGTTCAGCTCGAGGTTGGAGTAGCCGAGCGCGATCCGGCCAACGGCCTCAGCGGCGGCCGCCCCCAGCGGCGCGCGCCCCAGGTTGGTGTGAAGGACGATGCCGGTGGCGTTGATCACCCGCCGGAGGCGCGTCTCCCGGACCCCCTGCACCCGCTCGGTCAGCGCAGCGGCCCAGTCGGCGGGCGCCGCGGCCCCGCACCGCACCGCTTCGACCAGCGCCCGAGCCTCGCGCACCGCGAGCGCGTGCGGGAGCTCGGGCGCGAGGCGGACCAGCTTGTCGATCGAGGGCAGATGGCGACGTGACTCCATCGCCGGAAGATACTCCGTCCACCGACCCGAATAGAGTGCACGCGCCGTGAACATCCTTCTCTACGCCCTCGCCGCCGTCATCGCCGGGGTGCTCGCGATCCGCGCCCCGCTGGGGAACCGACGGGATCCGGTCCGGCGTTCGTTCGCAGTGTTCGCCTCGAACCTGTCGATCTGCTACCTCGGCTTCACCTTCTACCTGCTGTTCGACCTCTACCCGGTCCTCAAGTTCGACGTCTTCAAGTACGTCACCGCGGCGGCCTTCGCGTTCCTGCCGCCGGCGCTGCTCGCGTTCGTCGACACCTTCTTCGCGCGGCCCACCCCCGGGCGCACCAGCTGGCTCCGGGAGCTGGCCCTCGCCGCGTTGCCGGTCGCCGTCGCGTTCATCGCGGTCGACGGCATCTTCTACGGGGACCTGCCCCGGGCCTCCGCCGCCGAGGTGGTCTTCGCCATCTACATCTTCGCCGGGCTCGGGGTCTCGCTCTGGCACCTCGTCGAGCTCCACCAGTCGGCCCCCACCCCCGCCGAACGCACCCGGGTGCGCTACGTCGGCACCCTCATCGCGCTCACGGTCGGGTTCTCGGGCTTCGAGGCGCTGGTTCGCTCCTTCGACGCCATCCCGCCCCAGCTCTCGTGGCTGCAACGGGCGCTGGTGGTCCAGGGCCAGATCCCCCCGTTCGGCGCCATCTTCGCGACGGTGTTCCTCTATTTCGTGAGCCACGTGTTCACGACCGGCCGCCTCCTCGACATCCGCGAGGTGTTCTCCCGCCTCATCGCCGTGGCCGCGGGCGCGGGGCTCCTGGTCACCATCGACGGCCTCTCCGTGGCCACCCTGGTGGGCCCGACCTACCCGGTCCACATCGCGTTCCAGGTGTTCCTCGCCAGCACCCTGTTCCTGCTGGGCTACGAGCCCATGCGGAAGCAGGTCGAGACGTGGGCGGCGCGGGTGCTCAACCGGCGCGGCCAACACCTCCAGGAGTCGCTCACCGAGCTCGACGACGCCGTGTCGCGCGTGCTGGCGATGGACGCGCTGGTGACCGAAATCCAGAACCGCCTCCTGGACAGCGGACGGGTGGAGGTCACGATGGTGTACCTCTGGGACGAAGACCACCGCTCCTACCGCCTCGTGGACGAGCGGGGCGAGCGGGAGCAGCCCGCGATCGTGCAGGTCGCCCGCCAGCCGTTCACCGACGGCTTCGTCGCCGGCATGCGGGCCTACCACCGGCCCGACCTCGAGCGTATCGCCCGCGCCGACGCGCGCCGTCCGGAGGACCTCGACGTCCGGATCAGCCTGCTCGCGGCGATGAACGCCGAGCTGGTCCTCCCCTTCACCTCTGGAGACGTGGTGCTGGGCTGGATCGCGCTGGGCGTGGACCCGGACGGTGAGGGCTTCTCGGAGGAGGAGGTGCTTCGGCTCGCGGCCTCGGCCAGCCGCGCCGCGGTCATCGTGGAGAACCTGCTCGGCTTCGAGAAGCTCAAGGAGGAGCACCGGCTCGCCGCGCTCGGCACCATGGCCGCGGGACTTGCCCATGAGATCCGGAACCCGCTCGCCGGCATCAAGGGCGCCGCGCAGTTCCTCCAGGGCTCGCGCGTGGGTCCCGACGCCGAGATGGTCCGGGTGATCATCGATGAGGTGGACCGGCTGTCCCTGGTGGTGACGGCCTTCCTCGACTACGCGCGGCCGTTCCAGGTGAACTTCGAGGAGACCTCGGCGCACACCCTGTTCTCCTACGTCACCGGCGTGATCCGCATGCAGCACCTGCCTGACAACATCGTCGTCAACGACGATGCGCCACTCGACCTCCCGCAGATCTACGCCGACACCCCCAAGCTCACCCAGGTGTTGCTCAACCTCTGCCAGAACGGCGTCCAGGCCATGCGCGACGGCGGCAACCTCACCCTCCGCGCGCGGGTCGGCACCCTGCGCGATCCGAAGGCCCGCCGCGCCGCGGCGCTGGAGATCGCGGTCGAGGACACCGGAGCGGGCATCCCCGCGGCCGACCTCGACAAGCTCTTCGTCCCGTTCTTCACCACCCGCCAGCACGGCACCGGGCTCGGCCTGGCGATCTCGCGGCGCATCGTGCAGGCCCACGGGGGCGAGCTGGACGTCCGCAGCACCGTCGGCGTGGGCAGCACCTTCACCATCCGGCTGCCGCTCCGGACCCCGACGCTGCCCGCCCGGTAGATCCTGTCATGGATCTTCATTGAGCACGTTGAGGTTCCGGAGCGGTCCGAGATCGACCGCCTCCAGGCCCTCCACGAACTCTCGCACCGATCCGCCCGCCGCCGCGATCCGGCGCGCCCGCGCCGCCAGCCCGCCCGGGAGCACCGCGAGGAGCGGCTGCCCACGGGCATGGACGCCCGCGGGGAAGCGCCCGGCGGCAGCGAGGAGCGTCACGACCTGCTCCACCGACAGGTCCACCAGATCGACCGGCGTGACCAGACCGGCGCCTTCCTCCAGGGCACGCGCGACGCCGTAGAGCGGATGTCCTTCGGCTTCGGGCTCGAAGAGCTCCGGCAGGCCGACGCCACGGGGCGACTTTCCCACGAGGCCCGGCTCGACGCCCGCGGCGCGCAGCACCCCGGCCACCCGCAGCACGAGGGGGACGCCGTCCACGAGATGCACGACCTTGTCGGCGCCGAAGCGCGTCGACCGCCCCCCGGTGAGGATCCACCCCTTCAGCACGAATCATCGGCGGGGTGGGCGGACGCCATCGGCCCCAGGTCCGCCGTCGCCCCGGACCAGAAGCTGGGGTCGAACACCTGGACGCGGATCGACCCCGAAAGCTCGGTCTGCGCCGCCTCCATCAACGCGAGCCCGTGGGCGTGCGCCATCCCCGCGAGGTGGGCGCTCCCCTGCCCGCCCGCAAGGGACGCGTAGACCCGCCCGCCCTCGAAGGACAGCGCCACCCGGACCAGCTCGGGGCGGCCGGCGCGGCGTTTCCACGGAGTCCGCATCTCGGCCTCCACCACCGGGAGGAAGGGGCGCGGGTCTCCGAGCATCGTGCGCAGGACCGGTCGGACGAACTGGAGGAAGTTGACCATGCAGCTCACCGGGTTGCCGGGGAGCCCGAAGACCGGCCGACCGGCGAGGGTCCCGAACGCCAGCGGTTTGCCCGGCTTCATCGCCACCCGCCAGAAGTCCATCGTGAGCCCGAGCCCGCCCAGGACCGCCTTGACGTGGTCGAAGTCACCCACGCTCACCCCGCCGGTGGACAGCACCACGTCACAGCGCAACGCCTCCCGGAACGCGGCGGCGATGGCGGCCGGGTCGTCGCGTACGTTCCCCAGGTTCACCGGCTGCCCGCCCGCCGCCTCGACCAACGCCGCGAGCGCGTACGTGTTGCTCGACCAGATCTGGCCCGGCCCGAGCGGAAAGCCGGTCTCGACGATCTCGTCGCCGGTGGACAGGATGGCGACCCGCGGCCGCATCCACACCCGCAGGGACGGGTGGCCGATCCCGGCCGCGACCCCGATCGCCCCGGCCCCGAGCACCGTCCCCGCGCGGAGCACGACGGCGCCCCGGGCGATCTCACTGCCCCGCGGACGGATGTGCTGGCCGATCCGCGCCCCCACGCGCACCTCGACGGCGTCCCCATCGGCGACGGTGTCCTCCACCATGACCACCGCGTCCGCGCCGTCCGGCACCGGCGCCCCGGTCATGATGCGCGTGGCCCCGCCGGCCACCACCGGGTGCCGGGGCACGGCACCCGCGGCAACCGTCTCGATGACCCGCAGCCGCCCCGGGACGTCCTCCGCCCGCACCGCGTAGCCGTCCATCGCCGAGGCGGGCCACGGCGGCAGCTCGCCCACGCTCCCGACGTCCTCGGCGAGGACCCGGCCCGCGGCCGAGCCCAGGTCCACCCGTTCGACCCCGTTGGCAGGCACGTGGGCCAGGATGCGGCGGAGGGCGTCGTCGATGGTGATCATACCCGACGCCTATCCGGCTCCCCCCTCGCGGCCCCACTCGGCGGGCGGTGAGAGCGGTCGGCTACGGCGCGCGGTCCACGGCGCTGGTGGAGATCACCGAGCAGGGGAACGGGACCTCCAGGTACTCGGACACGAGCCGGCAGTCGGGGCCCTTGCACGTCACCGTGCCGGTGTTGGTGGCGTCGAAGTGGGTGGTGGTGGTCCAGGTGCCGTCCACGACCACGGAGAAGTTGATCACCCCGTCGAGCGAGAACTCGCTCAGGTTGAGCGTGGCCACCAGCGGTTCGCAGGCGAAGGGGTAGTGGATGTCCGGCTTCAGGATCTGGGTGAGCGGGCAGTTGGTCTCGGTGGTGGCGCTGCCGGTGTCCACCGGGTCGTCCCCAGTCAGGGTGAACGCGGTGGCGTCGGCGTTGACCGCGACGTCGAGGGTGGCCGCCCCCTTGCCACCTTCTTCGGAGAGGGCGCCGCAGGTGTTCTTCAGCTCGGTCTCGGCGCTGACCACGTACGTGCCGCTCTCGGGCGTCCAGGGGGGCGGCGGCGGCGGCGTGGTGTCGGTGTCCGTGGTGTCGGTGTCGTCCAGCGGAGGGCGGTTCTTACGCCCCGTGTCGTCGCTCGTCGCGGTGCACGCGGTCAGGGTCAGGGCAAGCGTCAAGAGCGACATCGTTCGGTCTCCATCGGGGCAGTCTTCAGGAGGGCGGCCACGCTGTCAAGCAGGCGCGGTGCCTACTGCCGGATGACCAGCTTCTGACCCGGGTAGATAGTGCTGCCGGAGATGTTGTTCCAGGCTTTCAGCTCGGCGACGGTGCAGTTGTAGCGCTCGGCGATGGCCCCGAGCGCGTCGCCCCGCTTCACGGTGTAGGTCGTCGTCTTGACGGCGGGCGTCGCGGGCGCCGAGGTGCCGCCCTTCACGATCAGCCGCTGACCGACGGTGATCGTCGAGCCCGAAAGCTTGTTCCAGCTCCGCAGTTGGTCGAGGGAGACGTTGTGCGCGGCGGAGATGCCCGACAACGTGTCCCCCGCGCGGACGGTGTAGGCGGTGGGGGCCGCCGAGGCCGGGGTCGCGGGGGCCGATCCGCCCCTCAGGGTGAGCTTCTGGCCCACGAAGATGGTGTTCTCGTCCTTGATGCCGTTCCAGGACTGGAGCTGGTCGACCGAGACGCCGCGGGCCCGGGCGATGGACGCGAGGGTCTCCCCGGCGCGGACCGTGTGGGTCGACACCGACTCCTTCTCGACCGGCTTCGGAGTGGAAGGCGCCGCCGGCGTGACCTTGGGCGCCGACGTGGGCGCCGTGGCCGCGACGGGGGGCGCCTCGGTGCCGCCCGCGCCCTTGGCGGGAACGACGAGGTGCATCCCGACGGTGATGCGATTCGCGTTCTGCAAGTGATTGAGGCGGGCGAGGTCGGCGACCGAGACGCCGTACTTGCGCGAGATCGACCCCAGGCTCTCCCCGCTCCGGACGGTGTGCCGCTGGTAGGTGAGCTTCTCGGCCGGGGGCACCTTGGCGAGGGCTTCCTTGAACGCCGCGGTCTTGCCGACCGGGATCCGGATCGACTGCACCGGCGGATCGGGGGGCAGCGACCACTGCCGGAGCATGGGGTTCAGGTCGAGGAAGGCCTCCGCCGAGACGCCGGCGCAACGCGCGAGCACCTCCACCGGCGACGACGCCGGGACCTCGACCCGTTCGAAGACGAACGGCGCGACGTAGTCGACGTTCACGAACCCGTAGCGCTCGGGGTGCTTCCCGATGATCGCCGCGGCGATAAGCTTGGGGACGTAGTTCTCGGTCTCGGTGTGGAGCGTGTCGTAGGTGGTGATCTTCCAGAAGTCGTTGGTGCCGTAGCGGCGGGTGGCGTTCATCACCCGGCCTTCCCCGCCGTTGTAGCTGGCCCACGCCAACCACCAGTTCCCGTCGAAGAGCCGGTGCAGGTAGCTCAAGTAGTCGAGCGCCGCCTTGGTGGACCGCTCGGGATCCCGGCGTTCGTCGACCCAATAGTCGATGCGCATCCCGTACTGGCGGCCGGTGGCGCTCATGAACTGCCACAGCCCCACCGCCGAGGCGTAGCTCGACGCGCCCGGGCTGAAGCCGCTCTCGATCATCGAGAGGTAGATGAGGTCCTTCGGGAGCCCCCGCGCCTCGATCTGCGCGTGCATCAGCGGCAGCCAGCGGGTGGAGCGGGCGAGGTACCGGGAGTAGTACTTCCGCCCCCGACCGAGGAAGTACTCCATCCACTTCTTGACGTCGGCGTTGATGACCACCGGGATGTCGAACTCGGCCGGGTTCACCCGATCGAGGTGGAGCGGATCCTTGTCGGTGGCGGCGATGGGGTCGAGGTAGTACTCGAGCGGGGGCTCCGCGCCGACGGTGCCCAGCTCGGCGAGCTCGTCCATCCGCTCCGCCGACAGCTCGGCGGTGGCTGCCCGCGCGGCGTCGGTGGTGGTCGGCGCCAGATCGGCCTCGATGTAGTCCCAGATGGAGTCGGCCGGTGCCTCGATCGCCGGGGCTTCGGGGTCGACCGGGACGGGAGGCGGGGCCTGCGCCCGCGCCGGGGCACCCGATAGGATCAACAACACGAGGAGCAGCAGGGTCATCGGCGGGGCGCCCAGGATAACAACCCCGCGTGGCGATCGTGATTGCATCGAGCGACGAAGGTCTGCGCAGTCTGATGGTCACCTTCCTGGCGCACGGCGGTTGGCCGGTGGCGACCGCGGTCGACTGGGAGCACCTCGTCCGGGCCGTCGCCGACCGCACGCACCGCCTGATCCTCGTCGACCCCGCGCTTCCCGGGTT
>JAYVAS010000226.1:0-9959 GCA_043750895.1 Pseudomonadota bacterium | reverse complement strand
CTGGGTGCTCGCGGGGTGGAAGGCGGTGAGCCGATGGGTGCCCGGGAAGGCCTGGAGGTCCAGCGGGCCGGGGCCCAGCTCGATGCCGTCAAGGAAGTAGACGGTACCCACCGGCCCGGCGTCCAGGTGCAGGCTCCCGGTGCCGGCGTGGATCACGACTTCGAGGGCGGCGTAGTAGGCGGTCGCCGTGGCCTCGTCCGGGACCGGCAGGTTGACGCTCCGGTTCCACGCGACCGCGGCCGCGGCGGCAAGGCTGTCGGCCGCGTCGAACCGACGGGCGAGCGCGACCACGGCGCGCAGGTAGTGGACGTCGAACAGCTCCTGGTTGGTCGGGTTCCCCGTCCAGCCGGCGAGGGCGCGCTCGGTCTCGTCGAGCGCGAAGGTCGCCGCCGACCAGTCCCGGGCGGTCACGGCCGCCCGCGCCACCAGCAGGGCGTCCCGAAACTGGATGCCACGGCCGGTGTTGTTCTCCTGGCGGGCCGCATTCATCGCCAGGAGGTTCTCCACCAGCACGATCGGCGCCTTCTCGAACTCCGGGAGGTGGGTGAGCCAGAAGGTCTCGTCCGCGCACGTGGCGGGGTCCGGGCACAGCAGCAGCGTCACCGTCTGGGCGCCCGCGGGCGGCTCGCCGACGATGCCGGCGAAGGCCGTGGCGAGCAGAAGGGGGAGCATCGCGGGCAAGGTAGCGCGGGCGGAAGCGGGTGTGGTAGCTTCCATCCGGGGGTATCGATGCCTCTGTGCGTATCGAGGGTACTCGGCGGTCTGGGTCGGACCGAACGAAAAGCGTGTGGGGCCGCGTCGTTCGCGTGGTGTCTGTTCGCATGCGCCTGCACGAGCGACACGCCGCCATCACCGCCAGCGCCCCCCGCGAGCGGCGGCGGGTCCGAGTCGGCGGCTCCGGAAGAGTGCGCACCAACCCCCGAACCATCCTCCGCGCCGATGACCATCAAGGCGTGGTTGCCCGGCAATCTCGGCCTGTTCGCCTGGCGCGGCGCCGTCCGGGACCTGGATGGCGACGGGGCACTGGACGCCGTCCTGGCGGCCGGCGGCGACTGGTACCCCCAGGTGGTCCAGATCTACCCCGGGTCGGGCTCCGGCGGCTTCGACCCCCTGCATGCCTGGAACTCCGAGGACTCGGCGTTCAACTCCGAGGTGCGCCTTGCCGAGCTCACCGCCACACCGGGGATGGAGGTCGTGGTCTCCGCGTACCAGGGGCCCGATCTCTCCGCCAAGTCCGAGGCGACCGACGCCGGGATCCGCTACTACGACGGCTACCGCCCCTCCGGGACCTCCCCGCCGCGCCAGCTCCTCTGCGGCATCGCGGTCAACGACTTCGAGCTGGTGGACGCCAACTACGACGGGCTCCTGGACCTGTTCGTCGCCGCCCGGGGCGTGGACCCGGCCGGAACCAGCTGCGGGACCCCGACGAAGGGTCAGACCCTGTTCGCACAGCGGAGCCGGGAAATCCGTTTCCTGTCGCCCGGGCCCCTCCGGCAGGCGGTGTCCGCCACGTCCCAGGCCCTCGTGAGTCTCCCCGTCCAGGGCATCGCCCCGGCGACCGACCCGCTCGAGTGGCCCTTCGTCGGGATCTACCTCAACCAGGGCGACGCCCGGTCCCCGCGGTACCCGGACCGCCCCGACTGGTGGGTCGGATACCCCCAGCAGGGCACGCCCACCCCCGGGCAGCTGGTGCCGGGTCGGCCGAGCCGCGTACTCGCGATGGACTTCAACCTCGACGGCTGGCTGGACTACGCCGCGGCGTTCATGAGCCGGAGCACGATCGTCGTCTACGGCGGGCCGGACCTCGCCGCCCTCCCGCCCTCCGGATCGAAGCTCCCCTTCGAGGCCGACGACGCCGGGACCTGGTCGGGCCCCTTCTCGCCGGCCATGAGCAACGACGTCCTCGGCGTCACGCTCGCCGACGCGAAGTCGGGTGCGTTGCAGACGTGGCTCATCGAAGCGCGAGGATGCCTCAGCTCGGAGACCGTCTGCGCGGGCTGCGGGATCCCGGTCGACGCGCCCCTCGGATCGGGGTGCAGCGTGGCCGGCCCTACCTGCGACGCGTGCAAGGACACCTGCGACGACCACGGTGAGCTGGTCGCCCACGTCTTCCCCGGCGGGTCGGAGGTGGCGATGCTCTCGGGTCAGTCGGAGGCCCTCCTCTCGGTCGGGCCCCGCCCCTTCGCCCTGGCCAGCGGCGAGACCGGACCCGGCGTGGCCTACGGGATCGGCAACGACCCCCACAAGTCGCGCCTCATGGGGGTCCCGCTCGCCGCCCACGCGCAGGGCCTCGCCCACCAACTCCTGGGCGGGAACGCCTTCCCGATCGCGCTGGTGCCCTTCGACGGGTCCGGGAACCCCACGGCGCGCGCGGCGAGGCTCAGCGTCACGCCTTCGGCGCCCGTCGGAGGCGTCGTCGTCGTTCCCGGCCTGGAGGCACCCGAGCCGGAGTCGGTCACCGTCGACGGGGTGGAAGTCCCTCCGTGCCCCCGGCAGGGGCCGTGCTGGGCGTGGTCCAGCACGACGCGGGCGGTGACCCTGTCCCCGCCCTGGGCCACCGGCGCGTCGGTGGTCGTTCGATACCGGCCCGCGTCCGACCAAGACCTCCTCATGGTTCAACCGGATCCCATCGCACAATCCCTCGTCCTGACCAACACCAATCCCACCCCCCCCTGACTGGAGTTCCCATGTGGCAGCCCGTTTACTCGACCAAAAACGCCGTACTCACCGACAGCTCGGGCGCGACCGCGCCCACCACGCTCACCGCCGGCCAGTCCTACGCGCTGAGCGCGCCGGACCGAGGCGCCGCCGGACCGATGCACCTCGTCGTGGTGACCACCGCCTTCTACGACGCCACCTCGAAGACCACCGAGGCCGCCCTGCACCGGTCGGCCGCGACGGTGACGGGCGGCACCGTCACCGGGAGCTTCACCGTCCCCGCCGGATGGAAGGGCAACTCGATTCGGGCGGTGTTCGTCGAAGCGGACGCCGACACCCGCCGCGACCCTGAAAACGCGGTGTCGATCGGCTCCCCGAGCGTGTACGCGGTTGGGTGAGGCGAGAGGATTAGACGGGGTCGCGTTCGCCGCCAGCGCCGCGGCCCTGTACCCCGGGTTGGTACCGGCGGACTGGGCCTCGCAAGTCGCCCGTATCGACGGCGCGGTTCTACCCCTGTGGGACAGCCTCTTTCTGGAGGTGCCCCTCGGGGGCCCGGTCGGTCGTGTCGACTTCCTCGCCGGGGTGGCGACCGGAGTGGGTCGACCCGGGCCGTGGTCGGCCACGCCGCTCGGGAAGCACTGGCACCCGGCCGGACGCCTGTCCGCCTGTCCGCTCCTGTGGATGGAGTGGGATCAGGTCCCCGGCGGCTGGGCTGACCCCCTTTGCTGGGTCGGCGTGTCCCGGAGCCCGATGGGCGGGTCGGCCCCTCCCGCCGAGACAGCCGCCGCCCTCGCCTCGGAGGTCCTGACCCTCTTCCTTCCCGAGCCGGCGCCGTGGTTGGCGACGGTGCGTCGCTGCGTCCAGGCGCTCCGGGGGCGCGGCGAGCTGGTTCACCTCGGCAGCCTCGCGCCCCGGGGCATCCCGAGATGGCGGCTCTCCTGCGCCGTCCAGGCGTCCGCGGTCGCCGGCTGGTTGCACGAGATCGGGTGGCCCGGAGATCCGGGCCCGGTCGGAGCGGCCCTGTTCGCGGTGGAGGCACCCTTCGCACGGGTCGGGGTGCAGCTGGAGATCGGTCCGGAGCTGGGCGAGTACCTGGGGATCGAGTGCCGGGAGTTCGACGACGCCGAGGCGGCCAAGGCCTACGCTCCGCCGCTGGTCGCCGCGGTCGGCGCGCTGGCTGACCTGGGCCGCGACCCCACACCGGCGCTCCTCGGCTGGCCCGCCGCAGGCGGTTCGGGACGCCGCCACGGGTACATCAAGCTGGTGCGGGCAGGCTCCGCGTGGTCGGCGAAGCTGTACCTCGGCCTGACGGGCTCGCTTCCGCCGGCATGAACGCCGCCGCCCACCGCGCGGGATCTGCCGCGCCGTGGGCCGTCAACCACGCGTCGATCTCCGCGCGCGCGCCCGCGTCGCCCCGGCGCACGGCGACGTGACGGAGCACGCAGCGCCCGTGCATCCCCAGCCCCGCCTCCACGAGCTTGTCCCCCGCACGACCCAACGCGGCCAGACCAGCCGGCGTCGTACCGTCCGCGGCCACCACCGCCCGAATCCACTCGGCGATGGCCGGACCATCCCGGCGCGGCAGCCCGTCCAGGCGCGCCGCGGACTTCACCAGCGCGCGGGTGCTCCGGGCGTCCAAGCCCTTGGCGAGGTGCACGCGCGCGCCGAACAGGGCGTTGTCGATGACCGTCGGGGCGGCGTAGTCGCCTCCGCCCGCGCGAAACCCTGCCTGGATCGACGTCCAGCGCTCGAACGCCGCGTCGGCATCCCCCTCGTAGAGGTCCGCGAGGACCTCCACCATCGTCGCGTAGTAGCACGGGATCGTGAACGCCCCGCGGGCCCAGTCCTCACAGATCCACCGCGTCAGCGTCCGGCACTCCGCGAGCTCGCCCCGCGCCACCGCCGCGTACGCCACGTACTGGCTGAACAGCACCCGCCCGTAGACGTCGCCGCGTTCGTGCGCCTCGTCCAGGAACGCCAGGCCCTCGGCGCGGCTCCGGACCAGGTCGCCGGCATTCTGGTGAATCCAGACCAGGAGCCCCGCGGCGACCTGACGTTCCCAGTGAAAACCCCCCGGGCGCGCGGTGAGACGGGTCACCGCCTCGTTGAGGTGCAGCTCGGCATCCGCCCAGTCGCCAGCGCCGATCCGCACCATCCCGTCCCACGCGCCGAGGGACGCGAGCTGGTCCTCGGCCCCCGCCGCCTCGGCGGCGGCCCGCGCCTCGGCGAGGTAGCGCCGGCTCACGGACTGGAGGGGTCGGATCTGGTGAAACACACCGGCGCCGAGAAACGCCAGGCCTCGGCTGGCCCGGTTGGCGTCCCCGGCTCCCAACGCGAGGTGGATCGAGCGGAGGATGTAGTCGAGTCCATCCAGGGGGAGGACATAGGCCAGCCCTTTCCCCAAAGACCAGCACACGTCGGCGCGTTCGGTCTCGCGGGGATCCGGGGGGCCGGACGTCCGACGCGGCGTCGTCCCCCGGACCATCAGCCAGGCGAGCCGGGCAGCGACCGAGAGCGCGGTACGGGCCGCGCCCCGACGGTCGGGGAGACCCAGGTCCCGCAGTTGCTCGTGCAGCAGGGCGACGCCGTCGGTGACGTGGCCGCCGAGCATCGACGCCTCCGCCGCGCGACGCATCACCGCGCCGCGTTCCGGGATGGGCAGCCCGGTCGCCGCTTCGGACCACGCCTGCGCGGCGTCGAGGGAGCGGCCGGCGTTGTAGAGGGCATCGCCGCGGTCCCGGAGCAAGGCCGAACGGTCCGGGGCTTCGGGAGCGGACCACGCGACGGCGCGACCGAAGAGCAGGGCGGCGTGCTCGAAGGCCAGCACCTCGGCCGCGGCGCGACCGGCCTGCCGGGCATACCGGGCCGCTACGTCGAACCGCTCGGCGGAGCAGTTCTGGTCGGCGAGGACCTCCGGCTCGGCGTCGTGACGCGCAGCGAGGGCGTCCGCGATGTGGCCGTGCAACGCCACGAGCCGCGAACGGTCCACGGTGGCGAGGATCCCCTCGCGGAACCGGTCGTGCTGCACCTCGACCAGATCATCGTCTCGGAGCCCCTCCACCGTGGCCAGCGACGCCCCGCCGAGCTGGACCAACGCCTCCCGCAGGTCCGTGCCCGGCTCGCACAGATCGCCGAGGACCCCGACCCGGGTCGGCCGGCCCAACGCAGCGAGCGCCAGGGCCACATCTCCGCCACCCTTCGACAACCGCTCCATCCGCCGCCGGACGATCACGGGGAAGGCCGCATCGGCACTCCCCGGGTCCGATGGTTCTTCGGCGAGGGTCGCCAGCAGGAACGGGTTGCCGCCGCCCTGGGCGACGACGGCGGCGGTCGACGCGGACTCGACCCCGCGCACGGCGCTCACCAGGGCCGTCGCCTCGACGTCGTCCATCGGCCCCACCGAGATGGTGCGCTGCTCCACCTGCGCCAACCGTCCGCGCAGCAGCTCCGCGAACTCCGCCCGAAAAGGCGTGGCCGCCGCCCCGCTCCGGGTGGCCAGCACCACCAGCATCGAGGGGGCCCCGGGGGGCGCGAGCACCCCTGCGAGCATACGGGCGCTGTCCGCGTCGCTCCACTGGACGTCGTCGATGGTGACCAGGATCGGTCCGAGGGTCCCGAGCCGGCGGAGCAGGCCCCGGAGCCCCAGGATCGCCTCGGCGCGCACTTCCAGGGGATCACCCTCGGTCGGTGGGACCATCGCCGGGGTGCCGGCGAGCCGGATCGTCGGAAAGACGCGTGCCGCCGCGCAAAGATCGGGGTCGTCCACGGGGAGGGCCAGGCGAGCCTGCGCCGTCCGCAGGACGAGCCCGAGGTCGTCCGCGACCGAGTCGAATCCGCGGTAGGGGACGTCCTCTCGTTCGAAACAGCGGCCGCGAAGGACGACCGTCCCCGAGTCCTGGAGCTGTGTGAACTGGGCGAGGAGGCTCGACTTCCCGATTCCCGGCGGGCCCTCGACCCAGACGACGAGGGGCTCTCCCGCGGTGGTGCTGGCGAAGGCGTCCGCGAGGGCGCCGAGCTGCGCGGTCCGCCCGACGAACTTCGAGGCGACGCTCGATCCGGAGGTCCGCCCCCCGAACGCCGCCAACACCTCCGGAGCCCGGGGGCGGAGGGGCGGGTCGGGATCCAGGAGCCGTCGCGCCAGGTCGGCGAGGTCGGCCAACGGCGCCGACGGGTCGATCGCCGTCGCTGACGGGTCCCGGGGCGCCCCGGTCAGCGCTTCCCCCAGCATCACCCCGAACGCGTACCAGTCGGCCGCCTCGGTGACCCCCAATCCCCGCCACTGCTCCGGCGCCATGTGCGAGGGCGTGCCGCCGCCGAACGCGTAGGCCTCCCGCCCGTCCGAGCGCCGCACCAGGCCGAAGTCCAGGACACGAACCCGGTCGCCCCCCTCGACCAGCACGTTCGCGGGCTTCAGGTCGAGGTGGAGCAGCCCGGCGGCGTGCAGCGCGTCGATGCCTTCGGCGAGCTGTCGAAACAGCAGCCGGAGGCGGTCTTCGCCCCCGGGCGCCACGGACCAGCCTGCGCCCGCCTCGGAGAACACCACGCCACGGACCAAGGGCATCGCGAGGAACCAGCGGTCCCCGACCACCCCGAGCTCGTAGGGCTGGAGCAGGTTGGGATGGCTCACGCGGGTGAGGAGCCTGAACTCCCGCTTGAGGTGCAGCAGGTACGTCGGGGCGGCGTTGTCGAGGCACTTCAACGCGACCGACACGCCCCGCTGGTCCACCGCCTCGTACACCGCACCCATCCCCCCTTCCCCGATCAGCCGCGTCACCGTGTACGGCCCGAGGGTCACCCCGATCAGGCTCGGCAGCGTCCGGCGGGCGATCGATTTCGGGCGCCTGGGCGCGAGCGAGCTGGCACTGTCACCGTCCACGACAAACGTCGTCAGCGGAGAGGGTGCGAGCGGGAGTTTGGCCATAACAATCCCGTGCATATCGGTAGCTCGGCACGCAACGGTGCGCCCCTTCGCAGGGGTCGGCGGTACGATATCCTCCCCCCTTGCTCTTCCTCCTGCTCCCCTTCGCGTACGCGTCGGTCGTCGCCGCCGTGCCGCCCGACGCCACCGCCGTCACCGTCCTGGTGTGCCGCGCCGACGACGGCTGCCCGGCCCAGAGCCGCGCCCTGGCCGCGCACCTCGCGGAGGTCGGGGCACCCCTCCTCGATTTCGACGCCGTCGCCGCCGCCGGACCAGGCGGCCAGGACGCCCGCACCGCGTTCACCTCGGCGATGGCGCGCCTCGAACGGCTCTCTTCGTCCGACGCCGCGGCCGACGCCCTCGAGGCGCTGCGCGCCGCGCCGCTCACCGTCCCCGTCGAGACCCTGCTCGACCTCCACCTCCGGGTCGGTGACGGCCTGCTCGCCGCCGGAGACCGGGCCGGGGCCGAGAAGGCCCTCGCCGCCGCCGCATCGGCCTCGAACGGTCAGGTGTGGAACCTGCCGCCCATCGCCGACGCCACCCTCTCCCGGTACCTCGACCTCGCCACCGTCGCCCTCGCCCCCGCGACGCTGCAGGTGCGCAGCGAGGATCCCGAAGCGCGCGTGTTCGTGGACGGGCGCCCTTCCGGTCCGGCGCCCGCGGAGGTGTCGGTCCGACCGGGCTGGCACCGCGTGACCGTGGAACGGCCCGGCCGCTACGGCGCCTGGGTGGCCGAGATCGCGGCCCCCGAGGGACGCACGCTCACGCTGACGGCGTCCGTTCCCGACAACAGCGGGGCCGCGCTCGAAGCCGCGGTCGAAGGCGCGATCCGCGGCACGCCCGCGCCGTTGACCGTCTCCGCGCCGCTCGCCGACTGGGGTGCGTCCCAGGGCCTGCGCTGGATCCGGTTCGTCACCCTCTCCCGCACCCGCGCCGCCGGCGACCCGGTCCCCGAGGAGGTCATCCCCGACGTCGCCGGCGAGGGCGAGGGGACCTGGAACGTCGCCGCCGTGTGGCTCGACGTCGGCCTCGCGCGGTTCGTCGGGCATGGCCCGGGCCCGGCGTCCCTACGGGAAGCCTCCGGCCGAGGTCGTTTCCGCTTCGGCGTCGACGTGGGCTACACGCGGCTCCAGCCCCTCGACGACCGCCTCAACCCCCACGACCACGTGGGGGTCGAGCTTGCCGCCCTGGTGCGCCTCAACGCCTGGCTGGCGGTGGACGCCCGCCTGGGGCTCCTGCGCTCCGCCCAGCTCTACTACCTGCGCGAGGGCGTGGTCGAGCACGACGTCTACTCGGTGGCCGGCGGGGTCCGCTTCGGCGCTTTCACCGGCCGATCGGGCGGGCCCTACGCCGGGGTGGCGGCGATCGCGGTCGTGCCCATGGCGCTGGGCGGCCAGGTCGTGGCCGGCTGGGAGATCGCGCCTTCGTCGCGGTGGCGACTGGGACTCGAGGCCCAGGGCGGCCTGATCGACGACGGGGTGCTGTTCGGCGGGAGGGTCACCGTCGGGTTCTCCGACTGAACGCTCAGGGCCCGTCCGGAAACGGCGCTCCGCGGGAGGATCGGCGCCAAGCGCGAAGACGGCGCTCAGCGCGCGGCGTAGGCGACCACCCGGGGGTCCTTGGCATAGGCGTCGGCGAGGGCGCGGAGGCGGGGGTAGGGTTCGAGCATCGCGGCGGTGAGGCCGTCGAGGCGGCCGCTCCCGATGGAGAGCACCTGCTGGGCCACGACCAGATCCGCGATCGACATGGACTTGCCGGCGACGAACGGACCGCCCGACCGGGCGACCAACCCCTCGACGTAGGCGAGGGCCCGAGCCATCGGCCCGGCGGCGAACTCGGCGCGCATGGCGAGCTTCTTCGCCGGGTCGCGCTCGAACAGGCTCGGCATGAGCGCGTGGGAGAGGGTGTCGTTCATGGTGTCGAGCGCGCTGTCGACGACGAGCGCCGCGGCAGGGTCGGTCGGGTACAACGAGGTGTCCCCGATTTTGGCGGCGTAGCGGAGGATCGCGGCTGTCTGCACGATGGTGACCCCGTCCACCTTGAACACCGGGACGGCGTTGAGCGGGAGGTCCCCACGCGCCTGGGCCTCGAGGACCTCGGGGAACTTGACGCGGTGATCCCAGAACGGGATCCCGCCCATGTGGAGCGCCATGCGGATGGGCTCGGCGCGGCCGGGAGAGTCGAAGTACGTGAGCTTGAGGGTGGGCATGGTCTGCTCGGGGGTGGGGGTGGGGCGCGGCAGGTAACGCGCGATGCCGCCCGCGAGGCCCCTCTCCGCTTCGCGTTAGGGCCCGTCCGGAAACAACCGTGTCGCACCGAGGGCGTCGATGCGCCCCGAGACCAAGGAGCGAGGAGGGAGCATGTCCGCCGACATGTGACCGAC
>JAYVAS010000225.1:0-7070 GCA_043750895.1 Pseudomonadota bacterium | reverse complement strand
AGGATGACCTCCATGCGGTCCGGGTTGGTCACGAAATACGCGGAGAGGTAGCCCCGGTCGAACTGCATGCCCTTGACGATGTCCAGTTCGGTCTTGTGGCCCTTGGCCTCCTCGACCGTGATGACGCCGTCCTTCCCGATCTTGTCCATCGCGCGGGCGAGGATCTCGCCTACTTCGGTGTCGCCGTTCGCGGAGATCGTGGCGACCTGGCCGATCTCGGCGTTGTCCTTCACGTCGCGGGACTGGGCCTTGAGGCTCGCGTAGACGGTCTGCACCGCGATGTCGATGCCCTTCTTGATGTCCATCGGGTTCGCGCCGGCCGCGACCAGCTTGGACCCGGCCCGGTAGATCGCCTGGGCGAGCACGGTGGCGGTGGTGGTGCCGTCACCGGCGACGTCGTTGGTCTTGGAGGCGACCTCCTTGACCATCTGCGCGCCCATGTTCTGGAGGCGGCCCGGGAGCTCGATCTCCTTGGCGACGGTGACGCCGTCCTTGGTGACGACGGGGGCGCCGAAGCTCTTCTCGATGACGACGTTCCGGCCCTTGGGGCCGAGGGTCACCTTGACGGCGTTGGCGAGGGCGTCGACCCCACGGAGGATTTCGACGCGTGCGGTTTCGCGAAACTGGATGTCCTTGGCGGCCATGGGTGGCTCCGAGTCTGAAAGGGAGATGGGAGAGGTCTGGTAGGGAGGGAGACGGTTCAGCTCAGGACGGCGAGCACGTCTTCTTCACGGAGGATGATGTGCTCTTCGCCTTCGAGCTTGATCTCGTCCCCGGTGTACTTGCCGAAGAGAACGCGATCGCCGACGGTGACGTTCATCGCGCGAACGGTGCCGTTCTCGAGGACGCGACCGGAGCCGATCGCCACCACGAGCGCCTCCTGCGGCTTCTCCTTGGCGGTGTCGGGGATGATGAGCCCACCGGCGCTCTTGGTTTCGCTGGTGACGCGCTTGACGAGCACGCGGTCGTAGAGGGGGCGGAACTTCACGGGGAACTCCACAATGACAAAAGAGGTTTTCAGTCGGCTGCGGGTGCAACCGGTGTGAACTGCGCCCGTCCCGAAAGTCGAGCAGGGCGCGTGCGCGGTAGGGCTACGCACGGGGTTGCGCGGCGTCAACCCACACCGGTCGAAAAACGGACCGTCCGCCGGGATGGCCGCCACGCGCCTGGGGGGCGGAAATTGAACGGCGCCGATCTGGCCTATTCCAGATCGGCGCCGACCGCCTCCTATCGCCGGGTCAGGGCACGGAGAACACGACGGTTCGGGGTGGCGTCCACACGATAAGCAAACACCATGCCAGGCAGGTAGAACCTTGACTCTTCTCCGATGGCGTCGCCCGCGTCATGACATTTTCGTCGGACAGACCCCTTGTCGGTGGTTGTCGGCGCCCTAGAATGGGGGCGTGAGCTTTCCGCCAACGACCAGCCCCTCCTCGGAGTGGCAGGATCGCGCGGGAGGCGGCTTCTGGCGCTTGACGCGTCCGGGTCGGGGATTATCGTCTCCCGGCCACCGGGCGCGCCTTCCGGCGAACCTGAAGATTTTTCAGATACAAACTTCAAATCGGCCGTCCAGCGCGGGCGGCGGAGGATGCGATGGGCAAGATCATCGGGATCGATCTGGGAACCACGAACTCCGTGGTTTCGATTATGGAAGGGGATGCCCCGACCGTGATCATCAACGAGGAGGGTGCCCGCACGACCCCATCGGTCGTCGGCTTCACCAAGGACGGGGAGCGCCTGGTGGGCGCCAACGCCCGCCGGCAGGCCATCACCAACCCCACGCGCACGATCCACTCCGTGAAGCGCTTCATGGGCCAGCGCTATGAGGAGGCGAGCAAGGAGTCCGGTCGGGTTCCGTACAAGCTCACCCGTTCGGCCGATGGACTCGTGAACATCGAGGTGGACGGCAAGGACTACTCGCCCCCCGCCATCTCGGCCTTCGTCCTTCAGAAGCTCAAACGGGAGGCTGAGCGTTACCTCGGCCAGCCGGTCACCGAGGCGGTCATCACCGTCCCGGCGTACTTCAACGACTCCCAGCGGCAGGCCACCAAGGACGCCGGCAAGATCGCCGGGCTCGATGTCAAGCGCATCATCAACGAGCCGACGGCGGCGGCGTTGGCGTACGGCTTCGGCAAGAAGAAGAAGGACCAGACCATCGCCGTCTACGACTTCGGCGGCGGCACCTTCGACATCTCCATCCTGGACGTGGGCGACAACGTGGTCGAGGTCCGCTCCACCAGCGGCGACACCCACCTCGGCGGTGACGACATCGACAACCTGCTCATCGACTGGCTCGTGAAGGAGTTCAAGACCGAGACCGGGATCGACGTCGCGAACGACAAGATGGTGCTCCAGCGCCTGAAGGACGCGGCGGAGAAGGCGAAGATCGAGCTTTCGGCTTCGCAGAGTTCCCAGATCTCCCTGCCGTTCCTCTCCGCCGACAAGGACGGGCCGAAGCACCTCGAGCGGACGCTCTCGCGGGCCCGCTTCGAGCAGATGATCGAGCCGATCGTCACCCGGACCCTGGAGCCGTGCCGGTTGGCCCTCCGCGACGCGAAGTTGTCGGCCGCGGACATCCACGAGGTTCTCCTCGTCGGCGGTTCGACGCGGATCCCGATGGTCCAGAAGAAGGTCAAGGAGCTCTTCGGCAAGGAGCCCAACCAGTCCGTGAACCCGGACGAGGTCGTCGCGCTCGGCGCCGCGGTCCAGGGCGGCGTCCTCTCGGGCGACGTCACCGACATGCTGCTCCTCGACGTGACCCCGCTCTCGCTGGGCATCGAGACCCTCGGCGGCGTGCACACCGTGCTCATCGCCCGTAACACCACGATCCCCACCTCCAAGAGCGAGACCTTCTCCACGGCGGCCGACGGCCAGTCCGCGGTGGACGTCCGCGTCTTCCAAGGGGAGCGCGCCATCGCCGCCGACAACCGCCTGCTCGGCAACTTCCGCCTCGACGGCATCACCCCGGCCCCGCGTGGCGTGCCTCAGGTCGAGGTCACCTTCGACATCGACGCCAACGGCCTGCTCAACGTGAAGGCCAAGGACAAGGCGACCGGGCGCGAGCAGAAAATCACCATCACCTCGTCTTCGGGCCTCTCGAAGGAGGAGGTCGAGAAGCTGGTGAAGGACGCCGCCGCCAACGAGTCGGCCGACAAGGCGCGGCGGGACCAGGCCGAGGCCCGCAACAACCTCGACAACCTGATCTACCAGACCGAGAAGGCCATGTCGGAGGGCAAGGACAAGATGCCCGCCGATCAGGTCGCCACGGTGGAGGCGGCGTTGGGTGAAGCGAAAGCAGCGCTTGACGGAAACGACACCGATCGGATGAAGGCGAGCTTCGAGAAGCTTCAGCAGGCGAGCTTCAAGCTTGCCGAGAACATGTACAAGGCCCAGGGCGGGGACGCGGGTGCCGACGCCGGCGCCGGGCCCGCTCCGGGGAGCCCGCCGCCGGGCGGTGGCAAGAAGGGCGGCGACGTGATCGACGCGGACTTCGAAGAGGCGTAGAGGGCGAACCCCCGGGAGGCGGTAGCCGCCTCTGGTGACTGCGTTTGGAGGGCGGATGGCGAAACGGGATTACTACGAGGTGTTGGCGGTCCCGCGCGATGCGTCCGGGCCTGACATCAAGAAGGCGTTCCGTGCGCTCGCGATGAAGTTCCACCCGGACAAAAACCCGGGCGACGCGGAGGCCGAAGGCCGCTTCAAGGAGGTGGCCGAGGCCTACGAGATCCTGAGCGACGAAAAGAAGCGGGCGACGTACGACCGCTTCGGTCACGAAGGGCTCAAGGGCGCGGGGCTCGGGGGCGGGTTCCAGTCCACCGACGACGTGTTCATGCACTTCGGCGACATCTTCTCCGAGCTGTTCGGGCTCGGGGGGCGTGGGCGCGGGGGTGGGGGCGGTCGCGGAGGGCCCCGGCGGGGTTCGGACCTCGAGTACCCGCTCCAGCTCGACTTCCTCGAGGCCGCTCTGGGCTGCGAGAAGGAGATCCAGGTCCCGCGGCACACCCCGTGCGACGTGTGCGAAGGGACCGGGGCGGCGCCCGGGTCGCAACCCCAGACCTGCGCCACCTGTCGTGGCGCGGGCGAGGTCATCCAGGCCCAGATGTTCCTCCGCATCCGGACGAGCTGTCCGACCTGCGGCGGCTCGGGCAAGATCGTCAAAGACCGCTGCAAGCCGTGTGACGGGCAAGGGCGGAACCGCATCTCTTCGAAGATGAAGGTCACGGTGCCGGCCGGCGTCGATGACGGCCTGCAGATTCGCGACCGCGGAAAGGGCGACTTCGGGGACCCGGGGGCGCCGCCGGGGGATCTCTACGTCACCCTCCACGTCAAGAAGCACGAGTTCTTCGAGCGGGACGGGACCACCGTGCTCTGCCAGGTGCCCATCAGCTACGCGAAGGCGTGTCTGGGGGGGGAGCTCACGGTGCCCACGATCGACGGCGAGGCCACCGTCACGGTGGAGCCGGGGACGCCCTCGGGGCGCCAGTTCGTCGTGCGGGGCAAGGGCGTGGTTTCGTTGAGCGGGCGTGGGCGCGGGGATCAGGTGGTGCAGGTCGTGGTCGCGGTCCCCAAGACGCTAAGCCCGCGGGAGGCGGAGCTGATCCGGGAGCTCGCGAAGCTTCAGGATGAACAGGTGAACGAGAAGGGCAGCGGCTGGAAGGGCCTGTTCAAGGACCTCCTCACCTAGCGAGCCGCCGCGCTGGACCGGGTAAGAAAACGTCCACGGCGGTCGCGGTCCTACGCGGGTCCATTAGGAGGCCCGGCGAGAGGTTTCGATGGCCGATCCCAGTTCAGCTCCCGGACCGATGGCGGACCAGATGCGCGACGCGGCCGCCGCCCTGAAGGAGGTCCGGGTCCAGGTCGCCAAGGTGCTCGTGGGTCAGCGGTACCTGGTTGACCGCCTGCTCGTCGCGCTGTTGGCCGACGGTCACCTCCTGTTGGAGGGGGTGCCGGGTCTGGCGAAGACGACCGCCGTGAAGGCGCTCGCGGGGACCCTGCGGGCCAGCTTCAGCCGCATCCAGTTCACGCCCGACCTTCTCCCGGCCGACGTGATCGGGACCCAGATCTACAACCCCCGGGACGGGAGCTTTTCGACCCGGAAGGGCCCGATCTTCACCAACATCTTGCTCGCGGACGAGATCAACCGCGCCCCGGCGAAGGTGCAGTCGGCGTTGTTGGAGGCGATGCAGGAGCGACAGGTCACGGTGGCCGACCAGACCTGGACGTTGCCTCGGCCGTTTCTCGTGCTGGCCACGCAGAACCCCATCGAGCAGGAGGGGACCTACCCGCTGCCCGAAGCACAGGTCGACCGGTTCATGATGAAGCTGGTCGTCTCCTACCCGACGGTGGAGGAGGAGCGGGAGATCCTGACCCGCGCGTCCCTCCCCGCCGAGACCCTCCAGCCGGTCCTGGATCCCGAACGCCTCCTCGAGATGCAGGCCATGACCCGGATGGTGACGGTCAAGCCGGTGCTCGCCAACTACATGGTGAGCCTGGTCCACGCCTCCCGTCAGGCCGGTTCGGTGTCCGGGAAGCTGGCCCGCTACGTGCAGTACGGCGCGTCGCCGCGGGCCACCTTGTCCCTGGCGGCCTGTGCGCGCGCGGTGGCCGTCCTGGATGGCCGCGACTTCGCCACGCCGGACGACGTGAAGGACATCGCCGTGGACGTGATGCGTCACCGTCTGGTGCTCACCTACGAGGCCGAAGCCGAGAACGTGACCGCAGACGACGTGATCCGGGAGATCCTCGGCACGGTGAAGACCCCCTGAGATGCTGACCGCCGACGAGCTCCGCCAGATCCGTCGGCTGCACGTGCAGGCGGGCCGTCGTGTCGACAGCCTCCTCGCCGGCGACTACCGCTCGGCGTTCAAGGGCAGCGGCATGGAGTTCGATGAGGTGCGTCCGTACGTGCCCGGCGACGACGTGCGTCGGATCGACTGGAACGTCACCGCCCGGTCGGGAGAGCCCTTCCTCAAGACCTTCCGCGAAGAGCGCGAGCTGACCCTGCTGGTGATGATGGACGTGTCGGGCTCGATGCGCTTCGGGTCGGGCGGCCGCGACGGCCGGACCGACAAGCGCCTCCAGACGGCCCGGGTGGCCGGGGGACTGGCCTACGCCGCCCTCCGGTCCGGCGATCGGGTCGGCATGGTCACCTTCACCGACCACGTCGAGCACTACCTCCCCCCGCGGAAGTCGCGCTCGCACGGCTGGCAGGTGATCCGGGCCGCGTTCGAGCACGTGCCCGCGAGCCCCCAGACCGACCTCGCCGCCGCGCTCGCCTTCGCCTCCAAGGTCCTCAAGCGGCGCGCGGTGGTGGTGATCCTCTCCGACTTCCTCGCGCCTGCCCCCTTCGATCGGGCCTTGGGGGCGTTGGCCCGGCGCCACCGCGTACACGCCCTGGTGCTTCACGATCCGCTCGAGGCGGGCCTCCCGGACGTCGGCCTGCTCACGCTGCGGGACGCCGAGTCGGGGGCGATTCGTCTGGTGGGTGGGGGGGTGCGGGCGGCCGAGCCGGCGGCGGCGCGCCTCGAACGCGTGCGCCGCGCGGGGGTGCGCGCGAGCCTGCTCGGCACCGACGAGGACGCCTTCCTTCGCCTCCAGGTTCACTTCCGGACGGCGCGATGATGTTCCTGCTGCTGCTCGCGTGTGGCTCTTCCGGGGCTCCCGCCATCGCCCCCGGCGCGGAGGTGTGGGTGGAGTCGCGGACGGTGGCCGAGGGCGAGGCCGCCGTGCTCCACGCGCCGGCATCGGCGGAGATACCCGAGGTTGAAGGACTGGAGTTCAGCGCGCGGACGGTGACCGACGCGGGAGAGGGGACCTGGGAAGTCCGTGGGGAGCCCGGGTCGTACATCATTCCCGTGGTGGGGACAGCGGGGACGCCGATCACGGTGTACCTCGACGTGGGCGTCAAGGGCCCTAGCGGCGGCCCCATGGAGGACCTCGTCGGCCTCCCCGACCCGCAGCCGCCGGTGTGGCCCTGGGTGGTCGCTGGGATCGCGGGCGCCGGAGCGCTCGTCGCGGTCGGCGTCCTGTTGTGGCGGCGGTTCCGGCCGGTTTCGCCCCCCCCCCCCCCC
>JAYVAS010000224.1:0-6278 GCA_043750895.1 Pseudomonadota bacterium | reverse complement strand
CTCGGGAGTATGATCGTTCTAATCCAGGTGGACCCATGATCTTCGCGCTCCTTGTCGGTTGTGTGCCGGAGGACCCGAAGCCGGCGGAGGACTCGCCCGCGCCCGCGTGCACCCCGGTCGCCTGGTTCGCAGACGTCGACGAGGACGGCTTCGGCGCCGAGGAGACGAGCGCCTGCGAGGCCCCGACCGGCCACGTCGCGGTGAACGGCGACTGTAACGACAGGGACCCGGCCATCCATCCTGACGCGGCCGAGGTCTGCGACGGCGTCGACCAGGACTGCGACCTCGCGGTCGACGAGGACCTGCCGACGGTGGACGCCTGGCGCGATGCCGACGGCGACGGCTTCGGGGACCCCACCACCACGACCGCGTTCTGCGCTGTTCCGGAGGGTTGGCTCGAAAACGCGGAGGATTGCGACGACACGGACCCGGCCGTCTCCCCCACCGGACTGGAGAGGTGCAACGGCTACGACGACGACTGCGACGCGCTGGTGGACGACGACGATTCGCCGATCTACGGGGTCACGACCTGGTGGTGGGATGGGGACGGGGACGGCTTCGGCGAGCCTGACCAGAGTTGGGCCGGGTGTGCCGCGCCTGCGGGCTACGTCGTCGACGGCGGCGACTGCGACGATGTGGACGGAGCCATCAACCCCGCGTCCGCCGAGATCTGTCTCGATCTCGTCGACCAGGACTGTGACGGGCTGACCGACGACTACTCGGGTGAGTGTGCGCCCAAGGCCCCGGAAGACGGGACCGACACCGACTGTGACACCACGTCGGTCGCCGTGGGCATGGCCGCCTGCACCGCCGGGGTGGCGGCGGTGTTGCCCTCCGGCGCCACCTTCGGCGCGGTACAGGACGCCATCGATGCGGCGGCCACCGGGGACGTCGTCAGCGTCTGCCCAGGGACCTGGACGGAGACCCTGTCCGTCAACGTGTCGCCCCTGGTGCTCATCGGGTACGGGTCCGGTGTAAGCGTCCTCGAAGGCGCGGGCTCGGGCGTCGTTGACATGGGCACCGGCAACGAGCTCACCCTGCTCGAACTCGGGATCGAGTCCGGCTCGGCGTACAACGGAGGCGGGCTCCAGGGCGTCGACGCCACGCTCTGCGTCGAGGACACCGACTTCTCCTTGAACGCCGCCGAATCCGAGGGCGGTGCCGTCTACCTCGCCGGCTCGGGCACCGCGGCGTTCGCACGGGTGCTGTTCTACGGCAACATGGCAGTCTCCGGAGGCGGGCTGCGGGTCACGTCGCAGTACACCCTCACCATCGACGCCAGCTCCTTCCTCCAAAACGAGGCGGGACACGCGGCCGGCGGAGCGGCCATCGACAGCACGTCCACCGTCACGATTCGTACCACCGATTTCCTCGAGAACATGGCTGGATATTCAGGAGGCGGGGTCGTCTACGACGGGAGCGGTCCCGCGTCGACGCTCGACCTCGAGGACGTGAGCTTCGTGGGCAACAGGGCGGGCTACGAGGGCGGCGCCCTGGCGATCGGATCCTGGGACTATCCATTCGTGACCGCCGTGGAGTGTCTCTTCGAGGACAACGTCGCAGACTACGAGGGGGGCGGCGTGTCGATGGGATCCTGGGGAGGGGGCACCTTTTACGGGGTTCGGTCCGAGTTCCGTGGCAACGCCGCGCCGTCCGGCGGCGCGATCAACCTGCACGCCTGGGGCACACCGGCGGCCCTGCTCGCCGACTGTACCCTCGACGGGAACACCGCCGGGGGCCACGGCGCGGCGATCAGCCTCAACCCCGTTGGATCCGGTACCGCCGAGATCACGCTGATTGACAGCTTTGTCACCACCAACACCGCCGGGAGTTCGGACGGCGCTGCCCAGGTGGACCCGAGCGCCGCTGCAACGCTCACCTCGACCAACACGGATTGGGGGACGGGCGCGACCGAGAACCTCCCCGACGACATCGGCGCGTACACATTTGGGGCAGCCGAGACGTTTGTGTGCAACGCGGGCGTGTGTCTCTGACCAACGCGGCACGTCCGCGCAGCGACGGACACCTCGTCGTTCAGGAAGCCGGGCCGGCGCCAACCCGGCTCATGGGTCGGGCTCGACGAGAAGGCGCGTCACGGGCGGGAGCTTGACGGCGGACCTGGGACGAGCTTCCGGTGGCGCGGTCCCGCTGGACGCCTGGCGAGGCTGCAGCGAAGTGACATCGGTCGGTTTCGACCCCCTACGACCAACGAGTCCACGCCAAGGCCCAGTCCGGAAATCCGTGCCTCTCCAAATCGCTGAAGTAGACCCCGTCCGGTCGCGCACGGCCGATGCGCTCCGGGACCCGGAGCACCTCGACGTCGAAGGGCAGCTCCCGCAGCTTCTTCTCGTAGCGGGCGTTCGGCTCCGCCGACCAGACGCCGAGCACCCCGCCGGGCGTCAGCGCTTCGTAGCAGTCGCGCACGCCCGTCTGGCCGTAGAGCCGCTGGTTCGACGCGTGGGCCAGCGCCGCGGGCCCGTTGTCGACGTCGAGCAGGATCAGGACGGAGGCCCGCTGTCGGAGACCACCACGGTGGTCGGGCAGTCGGACATGGCCGGGAAACGGGCGGAATCGGTGGCCAGTCGGGCGGCAAGCGGGAATCCGTGCTACCCTCTCCAGGTCAGGGAGGAACCATGCGGTTCTGGACTCTCGCGGTCGTAATCGGTGTCTTCGCCCCCCCCCCCCGTAGCGTGGGCAGCCGACGTTGATGCGGACGGCTACGCGACGGCTCCGGCCTTCCCGGTGGACTGCGACGACTACAACGCGGCCGTGAACCCCAACGCCGACGAGCTGGTGGGCAACGGGTCGGACGACGACTGCGACGGCACCGACGCCTTGGGCCGGCGCCTCCTGTTCACGAACTTCCCCACCCCCGCGTGGACGGCGACTGGCTACGTCCTCGGCAACGTCGACGGCATTCGGATCGGCAACGGCATCGCCGCCGGGTCCATCACCCGGACGTTCACCATCCCTGTGAACCGCGGGTCGATCCGCGCCGCGGTGGATTTGAACAACTACTCCGGTGCAGGCCCCTGCTCGGTTTCGGTCTCCACCACCACGCTCGGGGGCGGGTCCCCTACCACGGCCACTTCGTCGCTGACCGCCACGGGAACCACGGTGTCGGCGCCGCTGGCGGTGAACGCGGCTCCCCGGCGGGTCACCGGGATCACGCTCGCCTGTCCGGCCGGCACGAGCATGCTGGTGGACTGGCTCACCATCCAGAACTCCGAGGACGTGTTCCCGCCAGTGAGCGAGCTATCCATCGTATGGGACGACACCGAGGCGCCGGGCGGCGGGCTCTCCACCACGGTCGTGCGCATGCCGGAGGACGACAAAGGAAGCGAGACCACCTACGCCGGAAGCGACGTGGGCGGCGTGGCCCGGTGGGGTCCGGACGACCCCACCTGGGTCACGATCAACGGCGAGGGCGCCACCGGCCTCACCAGCCAGGCGGACCTCGGGGTGTGGGACGTGCTGCCGGTCGGGACCGAGCTCTACGCCCTGTCCGGGCACACGTTCTCGGGCTCGGCGTCCTGGAACAAGCTGTCGCTCGCCGGCGGGTTCTGGAGGTCCGCGGACGACGGTGGCACCTGGGAGCGCCTCGGGGAGTCCCACGACGCAGTGGGCACCGGCTACGGGGTCGGCGGCTACGGCCGGTACAGCGGGTGCACCGACACGGAGGGCAGCGGCGAGGTGCCCGAGAAGACCTACGCCGGCGGCAAGTTGCTCACCGCCGAGCCCGACGTCTCAGGCCTCGTCTACCTCGCCAACGGCGACGAGGACGAGCTGGGCGTGGCCCTGTGGGACGGCACCGATCTGTGCGCGCTCCCGGTGTCGGGGACCCTGCCCACCTACGCGGACGTGGACGCGGCGACCTTCGACCACGCCTACGTGCGCGCCCTCGCCCGGACCACCTCGGACACGACCGGCCTCCCGGTGCTGCTCGTCGGCTACCTTGGCCTGGGCGGGAGCGTCGAGTCCCTCTACCTCTGCCAGCTCCCTGCGGCCTACGACGAGGAGCTTGACGTCTACGCGGTCTCATCCACATTCTCCTGCTCCGGCTCCGAGACGGCCACCTGTACCGCCGTCACCGACTCCATGGGCCTGGACATCCGCGACCTCGAAGTAGACCCGCTGGTTTCCTCGCGGGTCTATCTCGCCGATGGCGGCAACCTCACCGGCACCGCGTCCACCTGCGACGCCGGCGCCGGCGGGATCTACACGGTCGACGTGACCGACGACGGCACCACCGCGAGCACCGTCGTCGCCGAGGTGCCGCAGGCGTTCGACGATCTGGTCGGCAACTACGCCGAGCTGACCGGCCTGTCGGTCGATCCCTCGGGGGACTTCCTCTTCGCCTTCATCCCGGTGTCGCACGGGGCGGTGTACCGGCGCGACCGGATGTACCGCGTGCCGATGGCCCTGGTGGACGCTGGCTCGGTGGTCCCCGGCGATTGGGAGCCCATCAACGTCGGGAGCGACGACGGCGGGGACGACGTGGTGGACGCCGCCGAGCGCCTCGCGGCCATGAACGTGGACCCCGACAAGTCCTGGCTCTACGCGGACACCGTGGCCAAACCCGACCCCTACCCCGAGCGCTGGGCCCCCGGGCAGGTGATCGACGGGGTGTGGATCGACGACCCCAGCAGCTACCTGGACGTCGCCGTGCTCGCCTCCACCTTCAACATCTGGCGGGTGGAGCGCCTGGACTCGCTGATCTCCTCCTGGGACGCCGACGCCGATCCAGAGTGGCTGTTCGCTCCGGTGGCCAACACCACGGTGAAGAAGACCTTCCAGGAGACGGTGGTGAACCACGTCGCCGAGGACACCGAGGGCAACATCTGGATGCCGATGTGGGATCTGGGCATGTTGATGCTCCCTTATGGTGGCGTGGCGGCCGAGCGGGACTGCCTTTGGGACGCGGTGAACGGTGGCGGTTCGGAGGTGTCCACCACGCCGG
This sequence comes from Pseudomonadota bacterium, assembly GCA_043750895.1. Classification (GTDB taxonomy): domain Bacteria; phylum Myxococcota_A; class UBA796; order UBA796; family SXON01; genus JAYVAS01. Next base: position 1,318 of record JAYVAS010000224.1, on the reverse strand, counting down.
ACGGCTCGGTGTGGTTCACCATCTGGCAGCAGTCCGACGGCATTCCCCAGGACATCGGGGTGTTCCGGACGCTGGACAACGGGGGGACCTGGGAGTTCGAGGCGGCGGGGGTTTCGAACTCGAACTATCGGGACGGTACGGACTATCGCTGCATCGATGAGGATAATTCACATACGGCCGCCGTCATGGCGACCGGCTACACCTTCAACGACGGGGTCTCCACTCCGACGACCGCGAGCTGGGGCAACCCCCTCCACCTCGCCGCCCTGCACAACAACGCCGCGGTCGTGCAGTTCCAGTCCTACGACTACGTCGACACCACCACCAGTGCCACGGTCTACGTCCCCGGTCGCCTCGCGATCACGCTCAACGGCGGCGCCGACTGGGGCTCGGTCCCGTTCGACGGGGATTGGAACGGGGTGTCCGACACCACCGACTGCGACGAGTACCAGTTCTTCGAGCTTCCCAAGGGAGTGGAGCTGCTGTCCCCGGGTTCCCGCTCCTACAGCAAGGACACCGACAGCGACGGCGTGATCGAGTCGGGAGAGTGGGCGATCGAGCTACTCGCGGCCGCACGCTACTCCGACGACGACGCGTCGAGTGGGGACGATCCCGACGAGCGCCAATGTGCCCTGGCCAAGGTGGCGCTCTCCGGGGACCCTGCGAGCCCCACCGCGGTCTGGACCTGGTTCAGCCTGGACGCCACCACCGACGACTGCCTGGTGGACTACTCCAACATCCTCGGTGTCGCGGTGAGCCCGTGGTCGGACGAAGCCTGGGTGTACGGGTACATGACCCACTACCGGACGACCATCGACTTCTACCGTGGCGGCGCCTGCATCCTCGACGTCGACACGCCCGGCAGCGCGACCCTCTTCGTAGATCCCGGGGCCGGCCACATGTACAGCGTCGCCGACGTCGTGCCCCACCCCTACGTGCCCGACACCGTGCTGGTGGTGCCCCAGCTCGATTCCGCTGCGTGGTTCGAGTGTACTGAGCAGAGTGTCGCGACTGGATTCAGCCTGGACTGCCCCGACGTGCCCGCGCCGTTCTTGATGACCCGCCCGGTGGGAACCTGGGAGGTCACGACCTTCGCCAACCTCCCGCCGTCGTTGGTCGGAAACGCGGGCGCGTGGACCACTCTGGACCGCTCGCAGCTCCTCTACGCCACCGCGGGGTCCGGGGTGTGGCGTGGCACGCTCACATGGTGATCCTCCTCCTCGCCTGCGCCGGGGCGGATCCCGGGCCCAAACCCGCGGAGTCGGTGTGGACGGACACCGCCGGCACGGACACGGCGTCCACCGACACCGCCGGCACG
>JAYVAS010000223.1:0-1956 GCA_043750895.1 Pseudomonadota bacterium | reverse complement strand
GCCACCCTCGTTTCGAACGCGCTCGACCTCGTCCAGGGTCTCGTCCCCGACGACATCGAGATTCCTCTCAAGGCCGCGTAGGCCCGGAGCCGCCCATGTCCGTTGCCACCGTCGACGTCAACCTCACCCGCCGCACCAGCGGCCTCAAGGGCTACGGCATGGCCGCCGCCGCCGTCATCCTGGCGGGCACGCTCGTGTGCCTGAACGCCAGCGGCTACGCCGTGAGCGGGGTGGACACCGACGCCTTCACCTTCGCCGGCATCGCCGAAGAGGGCGTCGACAACACCTCCGGCGCGAACGCCGAGAAGACGGCGCTGGTCTACTCGGATGGGGAGTTCCTCCTCACCGGCTCCGGCTTCGCGCTGACGTCGGTCGGGAAGCAGGTCTTCCTCATCGACAACCAGACGGTCGGTCTCGCCAACAGCGCGTCGGTCGTCAACCTCATCCCGGTCGGGGAGGTGGTGGAGTACGTCTCGGCCACCCAGGTGTGGGTCCGCATCGCGACCCCGGGCCAGAAGGTCCTCAAGAAAGGCACCTTCCGGCTCTTCGAAGTCGAGATCGTCGGGACCAACGCGGCGGCCTTCAGCTTCGCGACCGTGGCGGCCGACTACGGCGGCGCCGACTTCTACGTCCGCAAGGTGATCGCGGTGGACGCCATCGTGACTGGCACCGGCGCGGCGGCGGCCCCCCAGCGCAAGGTTCTCACCACCCACTTCACCCTCGCCGCCGGCGTGCTCACCACCGTGGGGAACGAGACCGCCAACACCTGGCGCATCCGCTTCCTCGGCCACCTCCTGTAGGAGTTTCCATGGTCCTCAACGCTGCCGCCCTTCGGGCCGCCTCCACCGGCCACAAGGCCCTGTACCTGCAGGGCTTCGACGCGGCCATGCCGGTCCACATGCCGTTCGTCGAGGAGGCGCCCTCCACGGGGAGCTCCGAGGTCTATCACCTCGGCGGCGACCTTCCCGAGCTCCGGGAGTGGGTGGGTGAGCGCCAGATCAAGAACCTCGACCGGTACAAGTTCGAGATCGAGAACAAGACCTGGGAGTCGACGCTCTCGATCAAGCGCGAGGCCTACGAGGACGACGAGCTGGGGCTCTACGCCGCCCGCTTCCGTGGGATGGGCGCCGCCGCCGCGCTCCACCCGGACGTGCTCTTCGGACAGCTCCTCGAAGCCGGGTTCACGGGCAATTGCTACGACGGGAAGAAGTTCTTCTCCGCGATCCACCCGATCGACGGTGGCGGGACCCAGTCGAACCTCACGACCAACCTGCTGAACGCCACCGCGTTCGAGACGGCGCTGGCCGCGATCCTCTCGCTCAAAGGCTCGACCGGCAAGCCGATCGACGTCGCGGCCATGGGTGGAGAGCTCCACCTCATCGTCCCGCCTGCGCTACGCGCAACCGCGAAGACCATCCTCGATGTCCAGAACCTCGCCGGTGGGGCGTCCAACCCCAACTACCAGGCGGCCAAGGTCGTCGTCTTCTCGCGGCTCACCAGCACCACCAAGTGGTACCTGGTCTACGGTGGAGGCGTGTTCCGTCCGGTCATCAAGCAGTCCCGGCGCAAGGTCGAATTCGTCCAGTTCTTCAACCCCGACGACGAGTCCGTCTTCAACTCCAACGAATTCAAGTTCGGCGTCAGCGGTCGCTGGAACCTCGGCTACGGCCTTTGGCAGCTCGCCTACGCGTCCTCCGGCGACGGCTCCTGATCTCCATGGGCGGGGGGCGAACGCGGCCCCTGTAAGTCCTCTCCCAAGTGATCCGGGCGGTTCGCCGACCTGGGGCGTGACAGCCGGGAGAGACCGGCATCCCCACTTCCTGCCCCCGAGCGTCCGTTGGCAACGCCCTACCACGAGCTGACCGACCTCCAGCGCTCCGGTGTCACCGAAGCGCAGCTGGTGCAGCTCACCAACGAGGACGACACGGCGACCACGGTCGACGTCGACGTCTACGA
>JAYVAS010000222.1:0-4155 GCA_043750895.1 Pseudomonadota bacterium | reverse complement strand
GCCCGCAGCTCGGCGGCGGTGCCGGTCGCCAGCACCCGGCCGCGGTGGATCACCACCAGCCGATCGCAGAGCCGCTCGGCCTCCCCCATGACGTGCGTGGAGTAGAGGATGCACCGCCCGCGGGCCCGGGACTCCTCGAGGAAGGTGAGCAGCTCATGGGCCACCAGCACGTCGAGGCCGGTGGTGGGCTCGTCGAAGATGAGGATGGGCGGGTCGTGGACCACCGCCCGCGCGATGGAGACCTTCTGCTTCATGCCGGTGGAGAGCTTGTCGCAGGCCACGTGCGCGTAGCGGGTGATGTCGAAGCGGGCGATGAGCGCGTCGGCGCGCGCCCCGACGTCGGCCACGCCCTGAAGCTCCCCGATGTAGCAGAGCACCTCGCGCGGGGTGAGGCGTCCGTACAGGCCGGTGCTGGTCGAGAGGTAGCCGATGGACCGGCGGACCTCGGCCGGAGCGGTCCGGATGTCGTGCCCGTCGAGCGTGGCGCTGCCGCTGTCGGGCGCCATCAAGGTGGCCAGGATGCGCAGCGTGGTCGTCTTGCCGGCGCCGTTGGGACCCAGGAGCCCCACGACCTCGCCCGGCGACGCCGAGAACGAGACGCCGTCGACGGCCTGGAGGGTGCCCCCCTCGGGGTTGGCGAACGCGCGCCGGAGGCTGTCGACCTGGATCATCGGAGCTCTCCGCGGGTGGCGATACGGGCGCAAGCGTAGAGGGTGATCGCGGAGAGCCCGAGCAGCTGCGCGGCGGTCAGCCAGGCCCAGCCGCCGACGGGCCGCCCGGAGATGAGGTCGGACATGACGAGCACCGCGTTGGTGATGGGGATCAGGCACCACCCCAGGTCCAGCTCCGTCCCCGGCACCATTCCCAGGCCCGCCAGGGCGCAGATGGCGGTCGCCGCGGCGGAGGTGGTGTTCTGGGCCTGCTTGAACGAGCGCGTGGGGGCAGCCGCCAGCAACGAGAGGGAGGACGAGAACACGGCGGCGCACGCCGCGATCGGCAGGGTGGCGATCAGCCGGCCCACCGGGAACACGATCTCGACCCCGAGCAGGCCGAGCAGGTGCGCGAAGGTGACGCCGATCGCCACGAGGTTGGTCACGAGCGCCAGCAGGGCCAGGGACAGCACCGCGCCGAGCTTCCCGGCGAAGAACACCCACCGCGGGGCCGCCGTCACCAGGGTGGTCTCGACCGTCCCCCGCTCGCGCTCCGCGACCACCGCCTCCACGGCCGGGTAGAGCCCGCCCAGCATGCTGAAGACCACCAGCAGCAAGGGCACGGCGCGCCCCAGGGCCTGGGCGAGCGATTCGTCGGCGGGGGCCACGTCGGTGTAGGTGATGGGCCAGAGCGCGTCGACGGATCCCTGGATCGCGGCCAGGGCGCGCGAGGACGCGGGGTCGGTCGACCGGTAGGTGACGCGGACCACGTCTCCCTCCCGGCGTGCGACCACGTCCCCACCAGCGTCGACGCGCTCGGCGTTCTCGGGCAGGGGCACGTCGCCGTGGACCTCTATGCGCGGCGCCTCGGCCTGCCCGCGCGTGTACGCGTCGACCTGCGTGTAGAGCCAGACCACGGTGGGGAAGAAGAGCAGCGGAAACAGCACGCTGAACAGCAGCGCGTTCACGTCGCGGAGGGTCTCCCGCAGCTCCTTCACGAGCACCACGCGGAGCAGGGTCGCCGTCCGCGGGGCGCGGACGCGCTCAGTCGTCGGCGGCGCCGGCATCGATCCAGGCGGCGAGGTTCGAGAGTCGCGCGGCATCGAGGCCCGTGGTGCTGCCCTGCGGCATGAGGTCACCGACGAAGTCGGCCCCACCGGTGCACTTCTTGATCAGATAGCTGGCCGCGCTGTCATTCGGCACGACCAGGGTCTCGCCGTCGGCGTCGGTGGACGGCTTGTTCACCAGGGCGGCGTAGGCGTTGCCGTCGGTGAGATCGAGGCCGCCCGCGGGGTTGGTGGCCGCGTGGCAGGAGCTGAACGCGCACGAGGGCGTGAAGGTCTCGGCCTGGACCGAGGAGAGGGTCCCGGCGTCGGCGGTGGTGGTCTTGGTGGTGCCGGCAGTGTCGGTGCCGCTCGCGGTGCAGGCCAGGAGGAGGGGGATCAGCATGTCAGTCACTACAGATGTCGGAGGTGAGGGCGGGGTAGACCATCGCCACGGCGTCGCACATCTCGTGGGGGAACACGATGACGTCGTCGGTGGTGTTGGTCCAGGTGCACTGGGTGCGCATCGTGGTGCCGGCGGGGAGCAGGTACTCGCCGGGGGCGTAGGCGTTCACCGGGGGCAGGTCGCGGTAGGACGCGTCCCAGGCCGTCTCGTAGATCGAGGTGGGCACGCCGTCTGCGTCGAGCTGGTCGAGCGAGAAGTGCGTCCCGTACTCGTGCATGTGGCCCAGGAAGTAGAGGACGTTGTAGTCCTGCTCGAAGGTGCAATCGAAGCTCACGTGCGTCTCTTCGTGGGGCGTGAGCGAGAAGCCCTGGTGGTTCATCACCATCGGCGCCGCCCACTCCGACACCGCGTCCACCGGCAGGGTGTTCATGACGGCGACGTCCTGCACCCGCTGGGGTTCGGTGCTGGAGTTGAGCCAGTGGCCCTGGATGACCCAGCGTTGGCCGTGGCGCAGCTTCACGGCGTAGCCGTCGGGGAGCGTGGTGCCGCCTACGCCCACGCTGCCGCCGGTGGGCAGGATCAGGGGCTCGAGGTCGGCCATGGGGAGGCTGTTGGTGGCGGTGCAGTCGATCACCTCGCCGTCCGCGAAGTCCAGCTCCGAGGCGGAGGTGCCCATCAGCACGATGTGGTGGCCGATGTCGCTCTGGTAGGTGTCGAAGGCGTGGATGCCGATGTCGTCGCCGGTGTAGGTGCCGAAGACGCAGTACATCACGTCCTCGCCGGGCTGGATCACGAGGTCCGGGGTGTACCAGAGCACGTCGTCGGCGCCGGGCGCCGGGTAGTCGGTTCCCTCCTGGAGGCGCGCGTCCACGGCGCCGTCGGTGAGGGTGACCGCGGCGGAGTCGTCGCCCGTGGCGGTGCAGGCGAACAAGGCGAGCAGCAGGGTCATGGCTGGAGGATCCCGAGGTAGATCTCGAACGGGGTCGGGTCGCCGCAGAGGACCTCGACCTTGTTCTCGTTGGGGATGGTGACCACGTCGTTCTCGTCGCAGTCGTTGTCGTCGCTGTCCAGACAGCCCAACACCCACACGATCTGCGGGGATAGGGGGTCGGAGGTCGTGACGTCGGCGTCGATGCCGGTGGCGGTGAGGTCCACGCCCTCGATGGTGAAGTCGAGGAGTGAGCTGCTTCCGTCGTTGGGGCCGATCGCGCTGGCGTCGGCCTCGGCGTAGACCGAGCCGCGGAAAGTCCCGACCGCCGGCTCGTCCATGGAGACCTGGAGGTCGACCGTCATCGCGACGGTGTAGTCCAACGCGCCCGGGCCGGTGCAGGGCGCGGTGGTGTCGGTGTCCTTGGACGCCGAGTCGTCGGCGGGGGAGGTGCAGGCGACGGTGAGGAGGAGCCACATGGGGACGGAAGGATGCGGGAGGTGGGGGGGGATGTCAACGGGTGAGGGACGGGCGCGCCGGCGGCGAGCCGCCGTCGGGCTGCTGGCGGGCTCGCGCCAGAGGCGCTCGGTCGGCCCGAGGCGGGCCGGACCCGCCTGGCGGCGGCCCTACGCATCCCTCGCGCGGGAGGATGGGCATCGACATCGACATCGGGCAACGGGAACGGCAACGGCATCGGGGAACGGCGACGGCATCGACATCGGCGACGACATCGAGGATGGCAACGGCATGGAGGAGCGGCGTCGGCGGCGATCTGGGCCGCCGGGCGGCGCGTTCGGTCAGCCTCAACATCGCCGAAGGGATGGCCTCGGTCGGGGCGGTCCGCAGAAACCACCTGCGCATCGCGCTGGGCTCGGCCGCCGAGACCTGCGCGGTGCTCGACCTGGTCGCCCTCCCGGACGCGGCGGCGCGCCAGGCGGAGCTGCGCCGCATCGGGGCGATGCTCCGGCGGTTGGGTGGGTAGGGGGCGTCGGGGCTTGGCGTCGGTGCAGGTCAGGAAGAGGAGCAGGTTCACGGCGACGACAGGCGCCTCACGGCCCGTTTCCCGAGATGCTGATGTCCCCGTGGATGTTCTCCTTGCCCACCGCGGCGAGGAATGCGTCGATCTCG
>JAYVAS010000221.1:0-6637 GCA_043750895.1 Pseudomonadota bacterium | reverse complement strand
CTGCTGGTCGGGTCGAGCGGCAACCGGTCCGGCTGCGGCAACGCCTACACCCTCGACGAGGTCGCGGCGGGGGACACCGCCGACGTGGTGGTGGACGTGGGCCCCATCCCGATGCCGGACGGGACACGCAGCGCCACCACGATGCTCGACCTCTCGACGGGCCGGTTCCTGCGTGAGGGCCTCCATTTCGCGGCGTTGGCGGCCTCGTGGGCGCGCGTGGGGACGCAGCGGGGCGCGCTGTCAGGAGACCGGCTCCGCGCGGTCACCCACCCGGTGACGGCGCCGGTGTAGGACCAGACCCCCGAGCCCCGGTCCACGGAAATTCCGCGACGGATACACGGAAAAGCCGTGAATCGGCGCGGACGCGACCGAACAACGCCGGTTTCCCGCGGCACGGCCTTTGCAGAGGGGCGGGCACCCTGGAGCACCGTGTCCTCCCCAGCCGTCCCGAACTCACTGCGCGCAATCCTCGAACTCCGAATCCCGGCCCTCGGCGCCCTCCGCGGCTACGGGTTCGACGCGGCGCGCGCCGACGTGCTCGCCGGCCTCTCCGTCGCCGCGGTCGCCGTGCCGCAGGCGATGGCGTACGCGCTGATCGCCGGCCTCCCCGTGCAGTACGGCCTCTACACGGCGATCGTGATGACCGCGATCGGCGCGGTGCTCGACTCCTCGCGGCAGCTGATCAACGGGCCCACGAACGCGATCTCGATCGCGCTGCTGTCGGCGGTGGGGGCGATCGAGTCGCAGGACGCCCGGGTGCAGGCGGTGTTCCTCCTCGCATTCATGATCGGGGCGGTCCAACTCGCGATCAGCCTGTTCCGACTCGGCGACCTGACGCGCTACATCAGCCACTCCGTCATCGTGGGGTTCACCGCGGGCGCCAGCATCCTGCTGGTCTTCGATCAGCTCAAGAACCTGCTCGGGCTTCGGGCGGTCGGAGACGTGCACGACCACTTCCTGGTTCGTTTCGCGCGGACCATGACCGAGGGGGGAGCGGTGAACGTCCCGACCCTGACCGTCGGCCTGGTCTCGATCGGCCTGGTCCTGGGGCTCCGCCGCCTCAAGGAGCGGATGGGATGGAAGCTCCTCCCGGAGCTGCTCATCGTGGTCTCGGCGATGGGCGCGGTCACCTGGGGGCTCGGCCTCGAGCAGCAGGGGGTGAAGATCGTCGGCACCATCCCGGCGGTGCTCCCGAGCTTCCAGGCGCCGCACTTCGACTCCGTCCTGATTCGGGAGCTCGGGCCCAGCGCGCTCGCCATCGGGGTGCTGGGGCTGCTCGAGGCGATCGCGATGGCGAAGTCGATCGCGGCCGTCACCCGCCAGAAGCTCGACCTGAACCAGCAATGCCTCTCGGAGGGGCTGGCCAACCTGGGCGGCAGCTTCTTTCAATGCATGCCGGGGTCGGGCTCCCTCACCCGGTCGGCGATCAACCAGCAGGCGGGGGCGCGCACCCAGTGGTCCGGCGTGGTGTCCGCCCTGGCCGTCGCCGCGATCATGCTCGTCTTCGCGCCGTGGGCGCAGTTCATCCCCCGCTCCGCGCTCGCCGGCATCCTGATCCTGACCGCGGGTCGGATGGTGAGCCTCACCGACCTCCGCTACCACATGAGGGCGTCCCGTTTCGACGCCGCGATCGTCGCCACCACCGCCATCTCGGCGATCGCCGTCTCCATCGAGTTCTGCGTGCTGATCGGCACCTTCCTCTCCTTCATGCTCGCCGTGCCGCGCGCCGGTCGGATGCTGCTCTCCGAGTTCGTCGTGACCCCCGAAGGGGGCATCCACGAGCGGATCGAAGGCGACCAGGTCTGTGGACGCATCCTGATCTTCGGTCTCGAGGGCGAGATGTTCTTCGGGGCCAGCACCAGCCTGGACGCCCACTTCGACACCATCGAGGCGCGTGCCACCACCGAGACGCGGGCGGTGGTGCTCCGCATGAAGCGGATCAGGAGCCCGGACGCGGTGGGGATGGCGCTCCTGGAGGGCTTCCTCGACCGGATGAAGGCGCGGGGGGTTGAGGTGGTGCTGTGTGGGGTGCGCCCGGAGCTGTACACCATGATGGGTGCGTGCGGGGTGGCCGCGGGGCTGAGCGAGGGCCAGGTTTTCCTCGAACAGCCGGTTCGCCAGACCTCCACCCTGCTCGCGGTGCGGCATGCCTACGACCGTGTCGCCGACCCCTGCCCGGCGTGCCCGCGGCGGTCGGCCGACGTGCGGGCGCGGTCGCTCTACTTCGTGGTCTGACCCCGTCCTGGGTTTTCTGTGAACAGGCGCGCCCGCGCGGCCCGGCGCGGGGACAGCTCCACCCCCACCGCGTCGAGCCCGTGGTCGTTGGCGACCGCCAGCATCGTGCCCTGCCCGCAGAACGGGTCCACCACGGTGCGGCAGGCGGTGTGCGTCGTCAGGAACCGGGCGACGGCCCCGCAGGCCTCCGTGCCCATCGCGCGGGGCCAGGGCATCTTCCCCAGCCCGGGCAGCACGTCGGGCGACGATTGGCCGGGCGTCAGGCGCAGTTCGCGGCTGAAGCAGAGCAGGTGGGCGTAGGCAGGACGGCCGAAGGTCGTGGATCCGGCGGGGAGGCGGCACACCACCTTGTGCCAGAGCAGGTGACTGCCGGCCGTTTCGGCACCCCGACTCACCAGGTAGGCCTTGTCTACCCAGCGCCCATCGTGCTTGATGTCGGTCTGGAAGAACACGGTGACCGCCTGCGGATCCACCTGGGCGCAACAGAGCGCGGCCGTCTCGATGAACCAGGCCCGCCACCCGGCGAAGCCGAGGGCCGGCAGCTCGGAGGCGTCGGGCAGCGAGGTGACCACCGCGTGGCCCATGGGGAGGGGCGCCCGGGCCAGCCAGGCGACGCCGTCGCCGGTGTGCACGAAACGACGGGGAGGGGCGGCTGTCATCGGGTTGCCAATTGCGGGCGGGGACGGGTGGGGTAGAAGGGCGCGGCGCGAAGCGAACGGTATCCTGTCAGTTGAGGATAGCCGGGCCCGGCCGCGTCGCCGATCGCGGCTCCCTTTCAGCAGCCTGTTAGGTAGTAGCAGCGCCACGCGCCCGGAGGGCCCGGCGTGGGCTGCGGCAACGCTCATTCCTCGACAGGGATGACGTCGGTGAGCAACTGATGGTAGAGGGTGGCCCAAGCCCGATCATAAAATCCCGCGGTCTCCATCCGGACCACGCCCAGGCTCTCCGCGAGCCAGAAGTCCGCGTAGCCCTCGGTGACCCCACTGCTGCCGTAAAAGGGCATGAAGAGGGACAGCGACGTGGTCTCGATCATGCCGAACTCGGTCTCGACGGTCTCGGGACCGATGACCGTCCATTGGCGTTCGACGACCTGAACCCACTCTTCCGCCTGGTACTCCTCGCGGTTCTCGCAGTCGGAGTTGTACAGGCTCACGGTCCACGTGCAATTGGCCCGGCCCACCCACCCGCCGGCGAGGAATCCAGCATCCGACCACTCGAGGATGGGCGCGTCGCAGATCTCGACCCCGGTGGGGAGGGGATCCCCGGGACACTGGGTATCCGGCGTGGACGCCCGCCCGATGTAGTAGACGTTCCCCTGGTCACACTTGTAATAGTGGGTGACCGACCAGGTCTCCCCCGTGTCCTCCACGGTGGTCTGCGCCGATGCGAACAACGACTCCCCGAGAAACGTACCGGTGGTCCCCGACTCGATGGTGAGTGTCCCCCATCCGCTCCTACCCTCGACCTCGTAGGCCACGAACTGGTGGGGGGCATCCACCGGTAGCCAGGACGAGCACACGCCGTCGAAGGTGAGCGGGATGACGTCCTCGGGCTTTCCCTCCAGGGACCCGTCGCTGGCGCAGCCCGCGGTCAGGCATAGGGTGGCCAGCGCCCCGGTCCGCCGGGCGGCCCGCCACGGTGGGGGTCTACTCCACCGCACCGAAGTCCAACCCGAGTTCATCGTAAATCGACCGCAGATCTTCCATTGTGAAAATTTCCGGAAAGTCGGTTGCGAGGCCCTTGAAATAGGAGGCGAATCCCGCGAGCGGTTCCAACCGAAATGGCGGAAAAGTCGCAGCGTCGCTCCGCAGGTCGAGGCAGAGCTTGGAGACGACCTTGGAGACGCACCCGGGAACGGAGGCCGGATTGAACTCCAACTCGATCCCCACCTCGACCCGTGACCCGAAGACGCACCGAAACGCCTCCGCCGCCACCTCGTCGTCCGTCCACTCCGGCGACGCCCAGACGTCGACGGTGCAGGCCTGCATGCGTCCGAAGGCGCTGGAGGCCACCGCTTCGCTACCAGGCAAGGCCGACGCGCTCGCCGGGGTATAGGCCGAAGTGGCGTACTGGTAGGAGAGAGCGCTGGTGAGCACGGCATACTCCCCGTGAAAGGTCACAACCGGAACCCGATTGCCATCCCCGATGATGTCGTGGCGCCCATCCAGGTAGTCGGGATCGCCACCGCACGGGTAGTAGCGGGCCGTTCGAACCGCCTCGCTGCAAACCTTCGTCGCAACGGTCGCACCGGAGGCCGAGTCGAGGTAGCTGTTCCATCCGCGCGTGACGAAGGGCGCGAGGTACCGCACCGAGCACATGAACCCGTACGCACGCCCCTCGGGGGTGTGGAACGGGGATTGGAGGTCCGAGAGACTGTTGGAACCGACGTCCGGACCAGACGTTTCGCCGTAGGTCGGCAGCAGCATCGGGAAGTGCATCGCGCCGACATAGATCCGCACCCGGGTGAGCACGGACCCGTCGCGCGATTCCCCACCCACCCCACTGATGACGTGGTACACCGCGAACGGCAGGAGCGCGCTCGCGAGCCAGAGCGGAGTATGGGCCGCGGCGATCGACCAGGGGAACGCGGCGCTCACGTCGCAGTCCCACACCTGATCCACGTATCCCACTGCCGGCTCCAGGAACGCCCATTGGACGTACTTCGAGAGCCCTCCGAAGGGAATGTCCGGGTACAGCGTCCGCAGCTCCGCCGGCGGTTCGTCGCCCGACCACACGGAGTACCCCAGACTCCGTGCGGGTCGCACGCCGGCGATGGCGGAGGGAGCGAAGCCCCGCGCTGTCTCCGAGGGGGACACCACAAACCGCGCTGGGTTACCCCCTGTCTCGGACTCGCAACTGGGCGTGACGAGCACCCCGACGTCGCAGGACGTGAACGCGCTGCAGGACTCCTGGGCCGGGTCGCCCCAAACAGGCGAAGCGACCACCGTACAGTTGCCGATCACCACCGGTTCGTCGCCGAACCCCTCATCGCCGTCGCCGTACTGGGCGTAGAAGTCCAAGCCGAAGCTGAACGCGCTAGCGGTCTTGGCCGAGCTGGGGACGCTCGGCGACACCCAATCCGCCTCCCAACGACCCGTCGCGGGGTCGAGCGTTTGAGGTGGAGCGGCCTGGCGTCGCATCGGCGCCCTCAACCGCAGTAGAGGCGGACGGCGGCGGTGGCGCTGAGGGTGCCGGACTGGCTGTTGGTGCTCCCGGCGGTGATCTGCGTGCGGATCAGGATCCGCAGCCGCAAACCGAGCTTCGTCCGGTCGCCGAAGGCGGTCCCGATGACGTACGGCGTCGCCGTTTGAAGCAGAATCAGCTGCGTCGCACCGGTGATCGTCGTCCAATTGCCGAGGTCATACTTGTATTGCAGGACCACATCGTAGCTGTAGTTCGGCGTGAAGTTGCTGCCCTCGGCGTGGACCACGATGTCCTGGATCGCCGGTCCGAGGCGCTCGAAGTCGTCTCCTGTGACGACGTACTCGTTGAACAACCCACCGGCGACCAGCGCGGTCGCTGGAAAGACCTCTGCGCTGGCCAGCGTGAAGATGAGGTTCGCGCCGTTGCGAGCCCCCGTGATTCGCGGCTGACCGCGTGTTGGCATGTCATTACAACCCATGTGTTGTACCTCTGAGTGCAGGGTGGCCGACGCCAGCGCGACCTGCCCCCCCGGGGGCGGTGTTGACATTTTTTTGACATACGGCGACCGCGGCGACCGCGCGCCGTCGCCGGTGTGCACGAAACGACGGGGAGGGGCGGCTGTCATCGGGTTGCCAATTGCGGGCGGGAGCGCGTGGGGTGCCTTGACCGGCTGGGGCACGGTATCCTCAAATGGGGGCATGCCGATTGCCTCCCGCCGTGCCCTGCTCCGCCTCGGCGCCGCGTCGTTGATCGCGGCGCCCTTCCAGCGGCTGCTCATCCCGCGGGCCCGCGCCGCGACCGCGCCGGCGCGGCGGCTCCTGATCTACTTCTCGCCCAACGGCACCATTCCCGCCCAGTGGACGCCCAGCGGCTCGGGGACCTCGTTCTCGTTTCCCTCCGGCTCGATCCTGGAGCCGCTGGCCGCCTGGCGGGACCAGCTCACCCTGGTCCACGGCATGGACTTCTACAACGCCGACAACCACGAGGGCGGCATGGCCGCCATGCTCACCAACAACGGCGGCGCCGACGGGGTCACCGGGGGGATGTCGCTCGACCAGTGGGCCGCCGCCTACCTGGGGACCGACACCCGCTTCGCGTCGCTCGAGTTCGGGGTGCAGACCAGCCTGTGGGGCGGGAGCAGCCAGACGCGCATGAGCTACGCCGGGCCGGGCAGCTACGTCACCCCGGACGACGACCCGCTCCACGTCTACACCCGGCTCTTCGGAGAGGTCGCCGGAGACGCCGAGAGCGCCGCGCG
>JAYVAS010000220.1:0-1825 GCA_043750895.1 Pseudomonadota bacterium | reverse complement strand
CACCACGTTTTACGTCCAGGACCCGGAAACCGGCGAGGACAGCGTGGGACTGTTGTATTTCACCGGCAACCTGCGCGGATCCCTGGGCCCATCGAGCGCCGCGGGCGCCTTTCTCTCTCCAGACCCTGAGACATTCACCCCCGGAACCGAGCTCCGCCATTGCGACATCGATGGCGACGGCCTCCGGGAGCTCTGGGTGCAGGGTGTCGCCCGGAGCGAGGACGACGCTCAGTTCGGGTGGTACATCCTCGACGGCACGCTGGGAGTCCCGGGGCCGAACACCGACTTCCCCTTCGACGTCGCGCTCACCCTCACCTACTCGGGCACCAGCACCCTCTCCTGCACCGACCTGGACCTGACCGGGGACGGCATCCCGGACGCCGCGTTCTGGGATCCCGACGAAAAGAAGATCGGCCTCTACGAAGGATGGGACATTCCGTGGGGGGATTCGAATTGGTGAGCTGAACGGTCGCGGTGACACACGACACCTTCACAAGGAGCGAACATGATTATTTCACTACTCATCCTGCTCGGTTGTCCAGCCCCCGTCGCCACGGAGACGGGGGTGCCCCCTACGGAGCTCGACGCAGTCCAGCCGGATGGTGACGACCCGTCGGGTCCGACGCCAGGCACGACGACGGTGAGCGAGGACGGCACGAGCGGCTAAGGGTACACCGTCGGCCGTACCCTTCGCTCCCGGAGCTTCATGCCCACCCCTCGCCGCTGGTTCATCACTGGCGCTCGCCGCGGCCCGAATCGCGTGCCCGTGGGCCACCTCGCCACCAAAGGCACGTGGGACGGCTCCATCAAATGGTGACCCTCCTCCTCCTCGCCTGCGCCGGCGCGACGCTGCCGTTGGGGAAGGAGTCCGCCGAGATCCCGGAGGACTCGGCGAGCCCCACCCCCGCCGAGGTGCGCCCGCCAACCCCGATCACGCCCAACCTCACCATCGACGCGGACCGCGACGGCTACGAGGCGCCGCGGGGCGGCGGCGCCGACTGCGACGACGCCGACCCCGACATCCACCCCGACGCGGTGGAGCTGTGCGACGGTATCGACCAGGACTGCGACGGCGAGGCCCTCTCGCCCGGGGGGTGCGCCCACCAGCCGATCGACCCCGTCTCGACCGAGCTTCTCTACTCCTCGGTCGGGGGATGGCCAATCATCGTCTCCGACCTGACGGGCGACGGCCAGCCCGACCTGGTCCTCGCCACCCCGGAGGACGTGATCGAAAACCCGGATGGCGAAGAGGACGGCGCCTGGGTCGTCTTCCCTGGGGGCGCCGACCTGCCCCGCAACGGTCGATACCCCGATGGCGCGGTGGCCATCCTGTCGCTGGACGACGGCACGGCCTGGTGGCCCAACTACGCCCGCCTGGACGTCGGGGACGTGGACGGCGACGGCTTCAACGATCTCGGCGTGGTGATCGGGGCGGAGTCCCCTGGGATCTACCTACACTTCGGCCCCTTCGGCGGCGGCAGCCAGGCGTGGGTACGGGACGCCGACGCGGTCTGGATGTCGCCCGATCCGACCGGTGGGTGGGGAGAGTACGCCTTTGCCGCCGACTTCGACGAGGACGGAAGGTCCGACGCCGTCGTCGGCATCGCGACCCTCGGCGCCCCGGAGCCCATCGCGTTCAACGTGTTCTTCGGCGGCGAGTACGCCTGGGGGGACTACGTGAGCGTCCGGGATCCGTCCGGCACCCCCGACTCCGCCAACGCGCTGCTGGGCGACGTGGATGGGGATGGCGTGCCCGACATCGCGACCACCAACCAGGGCATCACGTTCTGGATCTCAGGGGCGGATCTCCGCCACATCGATGGGG
>JAYVAS010000219.1:0-3956 GCA_043750895.1 Pseudomonadota bacterium | reverse complement strand
TTCGTCGGTCACATGTCGGCGGACATGCTCCCTCCTCGCTCCTTGGGCTCGAGGCGCATCGACGCCCTCGGTCCGACACGTTTATTGACGGGCAGGCCCAAACTGGCGCGGTCCGCCGGGGCGAACCCCGGAGGACCTCCCATTCAGCCCGCGTCGACCATCTTCGCGAGCGCGTCCCACTCGGCATCGAGGCGCACCTTGGTGGCGTCCCAGGAGGTGGGCGTCGCGCTGTCCAACGCCGCGTAGTCGGTGAGAAACCCCGCCCGGCGCGCCTTGATGGCGTCGATGGAGGCCATCTTGGCAGACTTGTCGGCGCCGTTTGCCTTCATCGCGGTGGCCTCCAAGGCAGCGATCTTCACGTCGAGCGCGATGAGGGCTTCGGTCTTCGCGTGGCGGTAGTCTTCGCGCAGGCGCTGGAAGTCAGCCTCTGCAGCGGCGATCTTCTTGTCTGCCGCGGCCTGTAGTTCGCGGGTCTCCTGGTTCGCGTCGGTCTGGACGTCGGCGATCTTCTTGTCGGCCGACACCTGGGCATCCCGGGCGTCGTCCTGGAGTTCGGCGGCGTCATTGTCGCAGCCAAGGGTGAGCGCAAGCAACAAAGCAATGGTCATGATGGGTGTCCTTCGGATGGCTGGCCGCGAAACAATTGACACGGCGTCCATGGCATTAGTCACCGTTTCCCCCTATGGCCGGTCCCGAGGAATAATGTGAGAAATAGTAACCACGCGGTCTGGCGCGATTACTCAAGGGAACGGCGCCCTGACTCGGGACCCAAATCGATACCTCTACAACCTTGGATTGGGCGACCCCACTCCGTAGGAGTCCAATCATGTTGACGATCCTTCTCGTTGTCCTGCTCCTCCTGGCCCTTGGTGGAGGTGGGTGGGGCCACTCCCGATACGGCGCCGCCGGTTGGTCTCCCGCCGTGTTGATCCTGGTGGTGCTCCTGGTGCTCTACTTCACCGGCACTCTGTCTCGTTGATGCGCTGTCCCGGCTGACCCAGCCAAGATGACGAAATCTGCGGAATTTCCCCCGAACGGCCAGCAAGGTCGAATCGGGGAGTAGAAGAACGCAGTAGAAACGCCGATACAGGCGATTTTTGCCACAAAATACCCACATCGAGTCGCGCCCATGCACATCAAACACGCAACCGCTCCCGGATCAACTGTCACGCCCGGGGAGCAGTCATGATCGCGCTCGCGCTGGGCTTCATGGTCGCCGCCGCCCATGCGGAAGACGAGCCGGACGCTCCCCGCCGGGGGGGTGGTGCCGTTCGTGTCGGCGCGGGCGCAGGCGTCTCCGAAGTCGGTGCGTCGGTGCGGGTCGGTGGGCAGGGAGAGGTCTGGGCCATGTACCGGCTGGGCGTTGGGCTTCGGGCCGGCGCAGGAGTCGACGGTCTCACCACGGGGCGGACGGTAGTCTTCGGCGAAGTCGTCGGACCGGTGCGCGTCCTCGGCGGGGATGACCTCGCCATCGTGCTCACCCCGGGGCTCGGCGCGGCGTGGCTCACCGCCTACACTTCCCAGGCCACGCTGGAGTCCGGGGTCACCGCCGACACCACCGCGGTCGGTCTGACTTCGAGCGCCTCGCTGGCCGCCGAGCTCTACGGGTCATTTGGATTTCTGTCGTTTACCGCCGGCCCCCGAGTCGAGACGTTTGGATTTCAGACGGTCGCGGGCACGATGAACTTCGGGGTGGGAATCGGCTGGTGACCGGCACATTGCCGGCCGGGCAAGCAAAATGCCCACATCGGGATTAACAGGCTCGACGTTGCCGGCCCACTTCGGCATCGACGGACGAGAGATCATGACCCACCCGCCGTCGGACCGCGCCCCACCTCCACCCACCTCGCGGCCGTACGTGGGAGTCCAAGCCCGTCCGGTCCGGGTCGCGGTGATCGGGGCCGGACACGTGGGAGCGACCTTTGCCTACGCGCTGCTTCAGAGCGGACTGGCGGCCGAGATCGTGATGGTCGACCCCGATCGGGACCGGGTGCGGGGCGAGGTGATGGATCTCGCGGACGCCGTCCCGTTCTTGTCGCCGGCGCGAGTCTGGGCCGGGGGCCCGTCGGACTGTGCCGGGGCCGTGGTGACCGTGGTCACGGCCGGCGGCGCGCAGCGCCCGGGTCAGACACGTCTCGACCTCCTCAGGGAGAACGCCGACCTCTTCGAGACCATCATTCCCGAGGTGGCTCGGCAGAACCCAGGGGGAATGATCCTCGTCGCCACCAACCCGGTGGACCTTCTCACCCGCCTTGCCATCGCCCGCTCCGGCCTGCCCCCCGGGTGGGTCATGGGCAGCGGCACCATCCTTGACACCAGCCGACTCCGCGCCCGCCTCGGACGGCTCTGCGGCGTCGATCCACGGAGCGTTCACGGCTACGTGATCGGTGAACATGGCGAGTCCGAGGTCATCGCGCTGTCGACGGTGACGGTCGCTGGCCTGAAGCTCGCGACCTACTGCGCGGCCGCCCATCTGACCTGCGACGCGCCAACCCTCGCCGCGCTGGTCAACGAGACCCGGGGCGCCGCGGGGGAGATCATCGCCCTCAAGGGGGCGACGTCCTACGCCATCGCCGCCGGCCTGGTGCGCATCGTGGAGGCCATCGTCCGCGACCAGCACACCGTACTGACCCTCTCCAGCCAGATGGAAGACCCCCGCTTCGGCGCGCCCGGGCTGTGCATGAGCCTCCCCACCGTGATCAGCGCGGCTGGTGTCGAGATGGTTCTCCCCGTGGCCCTCGCCAGCGGCGAACAGTCCGCCCTCCTCGAGTCCGCCCGGATCCTCCAGGCCGCGTGGACGCAGGTCACTGCGGCTGAGCACGGGCGCGCGGCGGCGGCGAGCGCCTGATCGGTCACCGGCATCGACGCGGTGGGCGCGCGCCATTCGGTTTTCGGGTCACGCCTCGCGGTCCCGAGGCACGTTCCGTTCCAGCGGAATAACCACCGACCTCTCCGGAACACCCTTGATCTTTCGTGGCCTCACCCTCGACCCCTTCCAGGAGGAGGCGATCTCCGCCCTCGCGGAAGGGCGCTCCGTTCTCGTCTGCGCCCCCACCGGCACGGGCAAGACCATCATCGCTGACTACGTGGTCGACCGGGCGCTCGCCCGTAGCCGGGACGTCATCTACACCGCGCCGGTGAAGGCGCTCTCCAACCAGAAGTTCCGGGACTGGACCCGCCTCTACGGTCCCGAACAGATCGGCCTCCTCACGGGAGATCTGGTGATCCGCCGCGACGCGCGGTGCCGGGTCATGACCACCGAGATCCTGCGCAACATGTTGCTCCAGGGCGAAGAGTTGCCCGAGCTCGACGCGGTGATCATCGACGAGATCCACTTCCTGGACGACCGCGAGCGCGGGACCACCTGGGAAGAGCTGTTGATCTACCTGCCGCAGCGGGTGCAGATAGTTGGCCTTTCGGCCACGCTCTCCAACGCCGACCGTTTCGCGTCCTGGATCTCCGAGATCCGCGCCACCCAGGTGCACGTCGTGCGCCAGGAAGTGCGCACCGTCCCCCTCGAGCCGTGGATCGCCAACCTCGACGACGGACTCCTCTCCCCGGCCGACTTCGACAAGGCCCACGCTCGCCACCGCGGCGGTGCCGCCGAGGGCGGACAGGGAGCGGGTCGGAAGGAGCGCGGCGGGCGGGGCGGACGGAACGAGCGGGGCGGACGCGGCGAGCGCGGGGGACGGGGCGACGCCGGCGGTCGACCGGGCCGCGGCGGGCCGACCACGACCCACATCGACGTCTTCGACATACTCGCCGATCGGGACCTGCTCCCCTGCCTCTACTTCCAGTTCTCCCGCAAGGCGACCGAGCAGTGCGCCCGCAACCTGGCCCGCCGCGTGCGCCGCTCGTTGCTGGACGCCCCTCAGGAGGCCGAGGTCCGCGCCCGCCTGGACGCGCTGTCCAAGGCCGACCCCACCTTGATCGACGAGGACCTCCGCGGCCTCTAC
>JAYVAS010000218.1:0-11647 GCA_043750895.1 Pseudomonadota bacterium | reverse complement strand
ACCTGGGTGTGGTTGCGGTGCACGGTGTGACGCGTGTAGTCGAACGACTCCATCCACACGTTGTACAGGCAGAAGCTGAAGTAGCGCGCGCGCGGCATCCGACCCCGGATGTACATGCGCTGGTCGGCGCCGAACCGGTACCAGCACGCCAGGTAGGTGTTGTCGGGGGTCGGGAAGAGCTGTTCGCCCCCGATGGCGATGAAGCGGTTCAAGGCGGCGCCGCTGGCGAACGCGTAGGTCTCCACCGTGCGTTTCATCACCACGTCGAGGTTGCGGCGCGCCCGGTCCAAAGCACGGGTCAACGAGTCGGGGTCCATGTCGGGCCCGACCGGCGGCCCCGAGATCCGCGCAATCTCCAAGGTCAGCGGCGCCTGGGCGGCCCGATCGGTGAAGTACTGGCGGATCATCACCGAGGTGGCGTCGCCGTCGCCGTGCAGCCACGCGCCGGGGGCCGTCCCGACGGGAGCCGCCTCGGCGGCGACGATGACGTCGAAGCTGCCGTCAGCGGCCACGAACTCCCGATCGATCATCCGACTGGCGCAGCGCCCGCCCTTCCCGTAGAGGAGCATGCCGATGTAGACCGTGCCTTCGGGCACCCGACCCCGGATCCGGTACTGGCGGCCGTCGCGCAGCGAGACGGGCGCGCGCCAGTAGTCGGCGTCGGGGTTGTCCGCGAACATCTTCCGGGTCGGCCCCTCGGAGTGCGCGAACTGGGGCCGGTCCACGTCGCCGTTCTCGACGAAGAGATCGATGCTGGCCGCGAGCATCCGCAACAGGAAGCGGCGCCCCTCGACCGCGTCGAGGTCGTTGGGCACGTGAATGCCCCCTTCGAGCGTGCGCGCGGCGTCGAGCAGCGCGTTGAACGCCGAGGTGGTCCGCGACAAGGGCGGCGCCGGCATCGCGCCCAGATCGTAGCCGAGCTCCCGCGCGAGGCCGTGGGTCTCCGGCGAGACCGACGCCGGGTCGAAGCCGTCGAGCCACTTCGTCGCCAGACTCGCGTCCACCTTGCCGCGGCCGGCCATGTTGGGGTCGCCCACGGCGCGCGCCCCGGGCGGGCCCTCGCGCATCCGGTCCCCCTCGTAGGGGTCGAGCATGGCGGGGTCGAAGGGGATGCCGAGCAGCGCCGCCACCCGCTCCATCGACGGGCGGGCGTCCACCACCAGCTCCTCGTACTTCACCCAGGTCTGGCGATCGGCGGGGATCGTCGCCAGGAAGCTCCGGATGGTCTGGTTCGAGCCGTACCAGATGGAGCGCGCGTCGGGCGCGTAGCCCTGGAGCATCACCTCGGCCATCGGCATGTTCTCGATGGAGCGGGTCACCGAACCCGGGTGCCGGTAGATCCAGATCCACCGGGCGTCGGGGTACCACGCAGCGAGGCGCTTGAGCGCGGCCGGCTCGGCCGAGAGGTGGGGGCACTTGTCGACCAGGATGCGGTCGCCGAGGCGCTCCTGAAGCCACGCATAGACCTCGGGCACGGTGCGATCGTCCAGCGACGCCTCGATAACCTTGGCGGCATCGACGTCGCAGCCCTCGAGCTCCATCACCGCGCGGCGCAGGCCTCCCTTCTCCCAGAAACGCTCGGTGAGCTTGGCCCGCCGCTCGAGCATCGTCGTGAACGGCGCCACCACCATCTCGGGCGGCACGAACAACCGCGGATGACCCGCGAGCATCACGCGGAGGAGGGTGGTGCCGCTGCGAGGCGCACCGAGGACGAAGGTGATCGGTGGCATGGCGGTCCGGAGCGGGGGGACAAGGTATGCGGGCGGGCCATCCGGAGCCAAGCGAGCGATGCCCGACTACCACGACGGAAACCCGCCTCCGGTCCACGCCCCGGTGTGGCCCGACCGGCCCCGGTCGACCCACCCGCCCCGGATCCTGTTCCTCTACGGGTCCCTGCGCGAGCGCTCCTACAGTCGCCTGCTCGCCGAGGAGGCCGCGCGCATCCTCACCGGCCTCGGCGCCGAGGTGCGGTGGTTTCACGCCCACGACCTGCCGCTGAAGGGACCGGCCGGGGAGTCGCACCCCAAGGTCGCCGAGCTGCGGGAGCTGTCGCTGTGGTCGGAGGGTCAGGTCTGGAGCTGTCCCGAGATGCACGGCGCCGTGACGGGGGTGTTCAAGAACCAGATCGACTGGCTGCCCCTCGAGCTGGGGGCAAAGCGCCCCACCCAGGGGCGCACCCTGGCGTTGATGCAGGTGTCCGGCGGGTCGCAGTCGTTCAACGTGGTCAACACCCTGCGGCTTTTGGGGCGGTGGATGCGGATGATCACCATCCCCAACCAGTCGAGCGTCGCGAAGGCCTGGCTGGAGTTCGAGGACGACGGCCGGATGAAGGACTCGGCCTACCGGGACCGCGTGGTGGACGTCATGGAGGAGCTGTACAAGTTCACCTTGCTGACCCGCGATCACGCGGACTTCCTCGTGGACCGCTACAGCGAACGTCGCGAGGCGGCGGCCAAGGCGGCGCCGGTGTGGAAGGGGCAGGGCTGAGGCTACTCCGCCCCCGCCCGCAGCAGCACCACCGCGCCCGGGGTGGCGCCCCCGAACACCACCTCCCACCCCGAATCCGGCGCGCCCTCCGCCCGGGTGAGCAGCCAGCCGGCGGCCTTGGGTGGTCGGGTCCCCAGTCCACGACACGCACGCAGCGCCGATCCCGAGTCGGTGGCGCCGACCGGGATCGGGTACAGACGCTCCCGAAGGTTGGCGGACGCGCAGTCCGTCACCCGCTCTCCCGGCCGGTAGCCGACGCGGATGACGTCGGCGGCGACCACGACCGCGCCACGGTGCGTCAGGGACGCGGTCGCGGTGCCCCCCCGGGCGGCGTCCGGCCCGCGGGTCCGTAACGACGGGCCGGCCAGATTCCAGGCCAGCGCGTAGACCAGCACGGCGCCGGCGAGGACCGCATGGGGCAGCAGACCCGGCGCCCGCGCGCGCACCGCGACCGCGATCCGGCCCAGTCCGGCCGCCAGCAGCACCGCCGCGAACGGAGCCAGCGGCACGAGGTAACGGTGCTGGATGGCCACCACCGGGAGCGCCGGGGCGAGGGTGAGCAGGGGGAGCACGAGCAACGCGCGGCGCCCCAGGTCGGGCCAGCGGCGCGGCCACGCGCCGATGGCCGCGACGAGCGGGAAGATGCCGAGCCACAGCGGGATCGCCGCCGCGGCGCGGGTCAGGTTGAGCTGGACCAGGGCGCGACCGCACGGGCCGGTGACGTCGGCGAGGGTGGGCGCGGTGTCGCCGCGGGCGGAGCACGCGGCGACGAGCGGCGCGACGTGGTCGCGCTGCAGGTTCACCTGGCTGGCGAGGGAGTAGAACGAGACGGGGAGGAGGGCGTAGAGGCCGGCGCCGACCGCGGCGGCGCCGGCCGCGAGGGCGAGGGCCCGGAGGGCCCGCGCCCACCGGGTATTGGATCCGGCAGCCCAGGGAGAGTCGGCGTTCATCCGTCCCGAAAGGATCCGAT
Organism: Pseudomonadota bacterium; assembly: GCA_043750895.1. GTDB lineage: Bacteria > Myxococcota_A > UBA796 > UBA796 > SXON01 > JAYVAS01. Next base: position 8,190 of record JAYVAS010000218.1, on the reverse strand, counting down.
CGGGGGTCTGACCCCTCTCGGATCCATAAAGGGCGAGGGCGAGGGCGATCGCCGCGGTGAGCGTCACGCCGCGTACGTCGACGGCGATGGCGACCCCGAAGAGCATGGCGGCGAGCAGGAGAAGGAGGGCGCGGCGACCCCCGACGGCGTCGGCGGCAACCACCCCGGCCAGGGTCCCCGCCGCCACCAGCGCGCCTTCGAGGGCGTAGGGCGAGCTGAACCAGGCGAAGAGGCGCAGGTCGGGCCAGGCCGCCAACAGACCGAGCGCCACCAGCCCCGCCCAGCGTCCGAACAACGCCCGACCCAGCGCCCAGGTGAGCGGGAACAACGCCGCCGTCGACGCGAGCGCCACCCACTGCGACGCCCGCACCAGGGAGCCGGAAAGCGGCATCACCGCCAGACACAGCCACGCGTGCGCCGGCCCGCGCCACGGTAGGTACCCACCCCAGTCGGCCTCCGCGATGGCGATCGCGTTCCCGAGGTACCGATTCCAGCCGTCGCCCAGCGGCCAGTCTGCGTAGCCCATCGACAGCGCCCACCCCGCGAACAGCGCCGTCCACACCGCCACCACCACGGGGTCGATCCAGGCAGGAAGGTCGCGGGAGGGATGGTTCGGCAACGCCGAGGAGTCTACACTCGCACCATGCTCCTCCTCGTCACCGCCCTGCTCTCCCCCGCCGCCCTCGCCGCCCCCGCTGGCTACAAGGTCGCCGAAGCTGACCACAACGGGTGCGAAATCTCCCTCGGCCCCGCCGCGTCGGACGGCGTGGTGCCCATCCACGCGGTCTGCCGCTGGCCCGACGTCACCCTGGCGAAGTGGGACCAGGTGGTGGGCGACTGGACGAAGCACGACGACATCTTCGGGGTCGTCGTCAGCTCCGACGTGCGCCGCTCCGAGGCCGCTCGCGATCTCGTCTACCAGCTCCATCGCACCAAGGGCATCTCCGATCGCGAGGTGCTGCTGTGGATGACCAAGACCACCGTCAACGGCGCGCACCGCTACGGGTGGACCACCGCCAAGGACCAACCGCTCACGCTCACCGACGGCAACGTGCAGGTCGCCCGCTCGGAAGGGTACTGGCAGGCCGCGCCCGACCCGGCCGGCGGCGTCGTGGTCGAGCACCACCTCGAGTACGGGCCCGGTGGCAGCGTCCCCGGGTTCATGGTCCGGTGGTTCCAGACCTCGGGCTTGGAGACCAACCTCGACGAGATGCGCGCCGCGGTCCGGTGATCGCGGGGGGCCCAACTTGTAGGGGAAGCCAACTCGACGGGTGCTCGTGGTGCGCCGATCAGCCCGCGGACCTGTGGTAGCCTCCCCCCAGAGGGCGCCCATGATCGTAGCCTGGTTGTGGATCGGATTGGGGTGTGTGAATTGTGGCGACGGCGAGGTCGGCAGCGACGGGCAGTGTGTGCCCGCGGCGTGCGGCAACGGGACCTGGGGCGACATCGAGGTCGGCAGTGACGCGGTGTTCGTCTCCGCCGACGGGCCGGAGGGGGGCGTCGGCACACGGGGCCGGCCCTTTCCCACCCTCGAGGCGGCCGTGGAGGCGCGACGCACAGCCGGACCCGGGATGATCGTCGTGGCCGCGGGCACGTACCCGTCGGCCCTGCAGCTCGGGGTCGAGGACGACGGCCTTCGGATCCGCGGGCGCTGCTCCTCCATGGTCACCTTCGACGGGGGCACGGGGGCCGACCCGGTGATCGACCTGGACGGGGACGCGGAGGTCCAGGTCTCGGGGATCACGGTCACCGGCGGGACGGGAGGGGTCCACGTGGGGGCCGGCCATCTCACGGCGGAGGACGTGGTGATCGACGAGGCCGGCTGGTACGGAGCGAAGGTCGAGAGCGGGGAGCTCGACCTGGCGCGGGTGTCCGTCCTGCGGTCGGTCCCGGACGCCGACGGCTTCAGCTACGGCGTGGTGGCGGAGGCCGGGGCGACGGCGCACCTCGACGCGGTCGAGGTAGGAGAATTGGGCCTGCTGGGGGTGTTCGCCCTGGACGAGGGCACCGAGCTGACCATGTCCGACAGCTGGATCCACGACATCGACGCGCCCGTTCTTACCGACAAGAACGGGGACTTCGAGGCCATCGCCAACGGGATCTACGTGGCGTCCGGGGCCAGCGCCCAGGTCACCGACACGCGGATCGAAGGGGTCACCGGCTTCGCCGCGGCGCTCGGATACCTGGCCACCGATCCGGAGAGCTCGTTGAGCCTGGAGCGGGTGCAGATCGCCGACGGGCGTCCGGTCCGGGCGGAGGACGGTGACGGCAACGTGGTCGACCTCACCGTCGGGATCGCGGCGAGCGAGGCGCCCGGTACGCTGGACCTTCGGGACGTCACCATCACCGACGCCTCGTGGGGCGTGCTCGTCGGCGATACCGGGGAGCTGACCGGCCCTACCGTGAGCATCCACAACCTCACGGTGCAGGCGGGCGATACGCTCGGGCGCTACTCGGGCTACACCCAGCTCTCCGGACACTCCATCGAGATCGACGGCTACTCCGTCTCCGGTCCCTACCAGTACGCGCTGACCCTCCATGGCTCCCGGCTCGACGCCACGCTGTCCCACCTGGACTTCGCCCTCGAGCCGTGTGTCGGGGACTTCACCTGCGCCGGGCTCTCGGTCGGGGACGGCGCCACCGCCGTCGTCTCGGACCTGGTCCTCACCCGGGCCATCGGCCTCGGCATGTTTCTCGGCACCGACGCCGACGTCACGATCGACGGGAGCGACTTCTCCGGGATCGAGCCGGTGCTCACCGCCTCGGGACAATACGCCGCGGCGGGGGTGCTGGTGGCCGAGGCCAAGGTGGACATCCGCACCACCACCTTCCACGACAGCGCCGGCATCGCGCTCTTCGCCGGGACCGGCGCCAACGCGTCCCTGTCGGAGGTCACGATCCGTGACCTGACAGATGACTACGCGCTCTCCGGGGGCGTGTGGGTCACCAGCGATGGCGAGACGGCCTCCGTCGACATCACCGACTGCACCATCACCGGGTACGGGAAGAACGGCGTGGTCGCGTACGGCCCCGGCGCGAAGGCGTCGATCCTCCGAACGACCATCCAGGACGGGCGCGGCGACGGCACCGGCGAGGACGCGGGTGTCCTGGTGTACGAACAGGCCGAGGTGACCCTCACCGAGGTCGCGATCACCCGCCCCTTCGGGGCCGGGATCCTCGTGATCGACGACCAGAAGTCGGAGACCTCCGACGTCGAGACGGTGCTGATCGCGGAGGACGTCCAGGTGACGGACGTGGCGGGCGCCGATGGCGAGACTCCGGTGGGCGTGGTCGTTCAGGGGTCGGACGCCCGGCTGGAAGCGGTGAACCTGGACATCTCCGGGGTCCCCGGCCCGGGGCTCTTCGTCAACGCCGGGTTCGTCGAGTGTGCGCCCTGCACGGTCACCGACGTCGCCTATGCGGGGGTCGCCGCGTACGCCGGGGCCGCCGTGGTGTTGGACCACGCGGATGACAACGATCGCCAGATCACCGAGATCAGCGGGGTGGCCTCGGATCCGGTGCTGGGCGGCGGAGTCGGGGTCCTCGCGCTGTACCCCCCGAACGGGCTCATCCTCCAGGACGTGGTGGTGAGCGACACCCAGCTCGCCGCGGTCTACCTGTACGGGCAGGGGCTCTACGTCATCGATGACAGCGATCTCGAGGCGGCCGACCCCGTCGAAGTGGGTGGGGTCGCCCTCCAGGGAAACGCGGTGTTCGCCGGCGGCGGGATCACCCGTTGGGACGACGAGGCCGACGAGGGCCTGAGCATCGGCAACACCGATCTGCATGACGCCGAAGACGCGGCGATCCTCCTCCACGGGAGCGCGGCCACCTTCGATCGCCTCAACGGCCTCGACGACAACGGGGTCGACGTGGTGTGGCAGGGCTGCGACGAGACCATCGGCGAGCCGGAGGGCGTCGAGGAGGGCTGGACCACCGTCGCCTGCGCCGAAGGGGACGACGTCCGAGGCTACCTGGACCCGAGCTACTTCTCCTTCTACCTCACCTACTCTGACCCGGAGGCACAGACATGGGAGTGAAGGGCTGTGGGGACCCGGCGCCGCTCACCCCCAGGAGCGGGCCAGCCGGACACCGATGTGCGCCTTCCGTGACGTGGGGGCGTCCGCGTCCCTAGCCCAGGCCCGGCCGAGGCGCAGGCCCGAGGTGGCGAAGGATCCGCCGCGGATGACGCGGGCCTCCAGCACCTCACCGCCTGCCCCTCCGGGGGGCCGCACGCCCCCCGGCTGCCAGCGATCCTCACACCAGCAGCGGACGTTGCCGCCGAGGCCCCGAACCCCGTAAACGCTGGTGTCGGTCTCGGGGAGCCCGACGTTCGTGGGAAGCGGTCGGCCAGGGTGGCTCTCCCGTGTGTTGGCGAAGTCGGGATCGAAGGTGTCGCCCCAAGGGTAGACGCGCGCGTCCACCCCACGCGCCGCCTTCTCCCACTCGGCCTCCCACGGGAGGCGCCACGGGAGGCCGTCCCGCTCGGAGCGCCACGCCGCGTACGCCCGGGCCGAGGCGAAGTCCACCAGCAGCACCGGCCAGTCGGGATGCCAGAGGTCGCCGTCCTCGTCCGGCCCAAGCGCGAAGCGGCCCGACGGGTCGAGCCGGTACACGCGCCCTTCGCCGGCCGATCCGCGCTCGCGGGGCACGTGGGCGAGGGCGGCCTCGCGTCCGTGCGTCTCGAGCAGGTCGTCCAGGAACTCCAACCACTGGGCGTTGGTGACCGGATCGCGCTGGATCACGAAGCCGCCGACAGTCAACGTCTGGGGGAGCGGCCCACCGGGGCCGGGCGCTGGCTCACCGGCGACGAAGGGACCCGCCGGGACGTAGATCTCGTCGGGGCCAATCGCCCCGGCGCGCGGCAGGACGACGGGCGCGCCGGCGTCCCAATGGTGGTTGCGGCCCAGGAAGACCGGATAGCGGACCACCTCACACCCCGGGTGGTGGAGCTCCAGGCTCCAGGAGCCCCGCTCCAGGCGGCGCCCGACCAGGGGGCTCCGCCCCAGATCGAGGGCCTGTACCGACACGAGCCGCCGATCCCGCGACTCGATCCGGTGGGCCACCACCAGCGCCCCGGGCGGCTCGGTGGCGAGGGAGATCCGGCCGTCTCCCAGCAGCCAGGCGGCGTTGCCGCCCGGGTCGTTGACCCGGACCAGCAGCTCATGCCGCGACGCCGCGCGACGGTCGCCGGCGGCCTCGGCGGCCTCACAGGCGCGGCGGTACCAGTCCGCGAGGGCCTGACGCGGCTCGAGCGCGCCCGGGCTCTGCTCCACCGCGGCGTGGAGCAGCCGGGTCACTTCCACCTCGCGCACCTCGGAGAGACGCTCCTGCTCGGCCGCCTCGTCGTCCAGGGCCCACATCGCCCGCTTGAGCTCCACGGGGGCGCGGGGCGGGAGCGTGGCCGCGACTGCGGCCGCGTCCCCGCGAAGCGCGACGGCGCGGTCGCGCGCGGCGTGCACCTCCGGTTCGACCGACCGGGCGCGCTCGATGAACGCCCGGGAGAGGTCGAGCCGGCGGGACCCTTCGAGCCAGGCCGCCACGTCGACCGCGAGCGCGCTGGCGTCGGCGTGGCGCTCCGCCGGGCTCCGCGCCATCGCCCGCACACACGCCTCGATGAGCTCCCGCGGGACGATCTGGTCGATGCTGGCGGTGAGCTCCATCGTCTCCGCGGTGAACTCGAACGTCATGCTCGACTCGACGGTCACCGGGCGGGACGGCGGGAGCGGCGGCCCCGACCGGACCTGGTGGAGCACCGCGTGGGGGTCCCGGCCCTCGTAGGGAGGCCGACCGGAGAGGAGCTCGTAGAGGATGCTCCCCAGGGCGTAGACGTCGCTGGAGAGGCCCACCAGCTCGTCGTTCCCCCACGCCTGCTCCGGAGACATGTAGGCGGGGGTGCCCTGCACGACACGGGGACGCACCGCCCGGGCGTGCCCGGTCGGGCCGGGGTCGATGGGGTCCCCAGTGGGAGCGACCAGCTTGGCGAGGCCCCAGTCCAGCACCAGCACCTCGCCGAACTCGCCGACCATGATGTTCGCCGGCTTCAGGTCGCGGTGGACCACACCGCGATGATGTGCGTAGGCGACCGTCTCACAGACGCGGCGAAAGGCGTCCACCAGCCGGTGGAAGGTCCACCCCGAGGGTGCGGGGCGCCACTCGGTCGGGGTGGACGAGAGGTGCACCTCCCGGATCCGCTCCGAGAGGGTGGTCCCCCGGATGCGCCGCAGCTTCAGGGAGTCGCCGCCGACATCGGTGGGGGAGTAGTCGTAGACGGGCACCACCCCGGGGTGCTCCAGCTGCGCGGTGATCCGCGCCTCCTCCTCGAACCGCTCCCTGGCGACGGTCGACTCGAGGCGGACGTGCAGCACCTTCTCCGCGATCTCCCGCTTCAGGACGGTGTCGAAGACGAGGAAGACCTCCCCCATGCCGCCCACACCCAGCTGGGAGAGGCGCCGATACCGAGGGCTGGTAGGACTCACGCGCCTGCGTCCGGCGGGACGGAGGTGAGGTTCAGCAGCAACGGCGTCTTCGGCGTGCCGGCGAGGTCCGGGACGGCGCTCACGTCGGCGGCGCCCTGGGCCACGATCGGCTTGCCATCCACCGAGAAGCCGTTGCTCCCCGACACGTCCGTGGCGGAGACCATGGTGACGTCCTCCAGGACGACGGCGGCGCGCTCGTTCCCGTCGATGGTGACCCCATCGAGGCTCACCATGAAGTCGGCCACGTCCCTACCGGTGGTGTCCGAGCCCTGGATGGCGACGATGCCGTCCCCCGTCTCGACCGCGCCGCCGGCCACCGTCGCCGCCGCCGAGGTGGAGCGGACCTCCGAGTCCGTCACGGTGAGCGACAAGGTGCCGACCGAGAAGATCGCGGCGTCCGCGTTGCCAGTGAGCGCCGAGCCCTGCAGATCGAGGGTGGAGTAGGACTGGAGCTGGATCCCCCGGCCGAACAGCGCGGTGCCGCTGCTGGTGTCCGGCAGGGTGTCCTCGATCACCGAGTCGACGATCGTGAGATCGGCGGACTGGGCGAGTACCCCCACCCCCGTCGAGCCGCGGAAGCAGGCCCCCTCCATCGAGATCGACGCCGACGCCGTCGGCGACCCGTCCACGCTCATCCCGTACCCCACCATCCCGAACGAGACGGCCTCCGCCTGCACGTCGCTCACTTCGACGTCGGTCATCACCACCGTGGCCGCCCCCAGCACCAGGATGCCGACCCGGGCGCTCTCCTGCACCGACAGGGCGGACAACGTCACCTCCGCCGGCGCCTCCAGCCACAACGCCCGGCGGCCGCCGCGCAGCGTCAGGCTGTCCAGCCGCACCCCGAGAGCGCCATCCACCCGGACGATGTAGTTCTCGGCGTCGGGGGCGACGAGCACCGAGCCTGTGGCCGAACAGCCGGCGAGGGTGATCCCGTCCTGATCCCCGGCGCGCAGGTCGAGCCGGGTGGTCCACTCCCCCTCGGTGATCAGGACGTTGGGGTGGGCGGGGTCGGCCAGGGCGAGGCCGTCGGCCACGGAAGTGGCGTCCCCGCCGCTGGTCGCGACGGTGATGACCGTCTCCGGGTCGGTGAACGGCCCCCACCCCCCGCTGGCGCAGGGCCCGGTGGTGCTGGGGGTCGTGGTGCCCCCACTGTCGTCCCCCGCGGGAGACGCGGCCTTGTCTGTGCACGCGGCGAGCAACGTCAGCCAATACATGCGCTGCTATATCCCACGAAGATCGGCCCGCATGCACGTCCCAGGCGATCCTCAGGTGCCCTCGACGACCCAGTTCTTGCCGCTCACCTCGGAGAACCCCGATGCGGCCCTCGGCCCGGGCGCGTTCACGCGGTCGCACTCGTCCGCATGCGCGGGGATCACGTCGAGCACCCGCCCGGGAGGGATCGCGCCGCAGCGCGAATCAGCTGGAGGGACCGATCGAGGTCGACGTTGTCGACTCGGTCACAGCTGGAGTCGTGGGCGACCCCCGCAGTGCCGCCGTACTCCGCCGCTTGTTCCTCGGTCTTGAGGTCCCACGCCCCCGACTGACTGTCCGGCACCAACCCCGGGATCTCATCCAATGAACCGTCTCCGTCGAGGACGAAGGGCACGCCGTTGAGGGAGCCCACCATGTCGATGTTCACGTAGGCCACCACGGCCTCAGCGGTCGCCACCAGGTTGGTGTGCGCCCGCAGCGGTACACCCCAGGAAAA
>JAYVAS010000217.1:0-14129 GCA_043750895.1 Pseudomonadota bacterium | reverse complement strand
GCGTCGACGAACTGCAAGCGGTTCTTGGGCGTCCTGAAGTTGCCTGGCGGTCGACACCCCCGAGGCGATGGTGTTGCCCCACCAGACGTTGTTGACCGCCGGGGCGCTCGTTGGTTTCTCCCCGGCCCAGCAGCGTGAACCCCTCGATGGTGACCGCGGCGTCGGCCAGGGTGAGCCCCGTTCTCGCGCCCCCGTCGATGGTGGTGCGGTCGACCCCCGCGCCCAACAAGGTGACGTCCTCGACCGAGTCGGCGCAGCCGGCGATGAGGGCGACGAGGGGAAAGCCGTACATGGACGCCACCACACGTCAGGATCACGCCTCAGGGTAGCCCCCCATGCCGCCCGCCCGTCCGGGCGATCCGCCGCCGGCGCGTCACGTGCCCTCCGGGGCGGACTCCCTGCGTACCCGGCGCACGGTGTGGATCGCCATCGCGGTCGCCGTGGCCGCCGCGCCCCCCGGCAGGGCGATCCACAGGACGCCGTTCCAGAGGATGTTCCCGCCGTACCCCACCACGCCGTCACCGAGGGCGATGAGGATCGGGGGGGCCGCCGCAAGCCACACCCCGGTGAGGCCGGAGAGCGTACCGAGGCGGTGACCGCCCCGCGCGGAGTGCCAGGCGATGGTGAGGGCGACGAGGGCGAACAACGCCCAAGCGGCGATGAGCGGCACGGCGACGATCCACATCGCGTCGAGCGCATCCGCGCGGGCCATCCCGGGCAGGCACGCGGCGACGGAGAGCGCGATCGCGACATGACGGAGGAGCGGCAGGCTCCTGCTCACCCCTCCTTCCGGGGCGACCGGATGCTCGCGATCTGCCAGGGGGCGTCGGGGCCGGGCCGCTGGAGCCACACCAGGCCGCCCTTGCGCCACCGGACCAGCCCGACCGGCGCGCCGGCCAGCCGGCTGAGCAACTCCGACAACCAGGGCTCGTGGCCGACGACGGCGATCCTGGCGCCGACCAGCGCGGCGTCCAACGCGGGCCCGGGCGGCTCGGCGAGCCCGCCCACCACCTCGGTGCGGCCACGGTTGAGCGGCACCAACAGCTCGGCCGTCTCGGTGGCGCGTCGCCACGGGCTGTGCACGACCACGTCGACCGCCGCGCCCTCGTCCTCCAGCTCTTCCACGAACCGCTTGAAACGACGGCGGCCTTTGGGGGTGAGGCCGCGCCGGGCGTCGGCGCCGGCCGGGCCGTACCGCGCGACCTCCTCCGGGTCGGCGGGAGCGGCGGTGGCGTGGCGGAAGAGGAGGAGATCGGTCACGCCAGGGACTCCAGGGTCGGTCGTTCCCGCTGCCAGGCGGCCTCGGCCTCGGCCAGCCCCTCGGCGAGGAGGGCGTCGGGAACGGAGTGAGGGACGTGTTGGCGGCGGATCCAGAGATCGCTCACCCGACCCAGCACGTCCTGTAGCGCGATGAGCGGGTCGAGGCGCGATCCGAGCAGCTCGTAGGCGTATCGGATGCGCCGGAGCCGCCGCCGGCGCTGGTGCACCTCAGCGGGGACCGTGGGGTCGACCACCAGCGTGAGCAGGCCGCGGACCAGGCCGCGGGTGGCGCGAGCCGCCGCCGGAGCGGGGATCGCAGGGAGCACGGCCAGGGCGGCCACGATCGCGTCGGGACGCGGGCCGGCCAGCGCGTCCGCGAGCGTCGAGCGGGCGAGCTTGCGCTCGCGGCGCAGGCGCTCCCGCACTTCGTCGGGCCACTCGAGGCCGAGCAGGACGTCCAGATCGCGCGCCGCGCCGGCCACGCCGCGGATCCAGCGCAGGTCGTCGCGAAGGACGTGGTACCCCGCCAGGCGCAGCCACACGTCGACCCGGCGGGTGGCCACCCGGAGCTGGTGCACGCCCTTTTCCTTCAGTCCACGGCGCGCGGGACCAAGCGTCTCGGCGAGCAGGGCCGCGGGGGCCGGGATCGGGGGCACGAGGGAGAGCATCGATGGTTCTCTACCTCGTGCCTCGCTCGGTCAATGCCACCAACACTTCCCTTCGGGCGGAGATCCCCCGCGTAGACGCGCCTCAACTGGATCAGCAGGGGTGTGTCTCCTTGGAGAGCGTTCGGGCGAGCACGCTGCACGGGGTCGTTGGTCCGTGTCTTCGCGCGATCCTCGGAAGCGCAGCGGCGCCGCTCCCCGACTTCGGGGGGGCGCGGCAATGATCCCGGCGATCGTCCGGTACGCCTCGTCCCTCGGCGTCAGTCTCCTCCTCGGCTGTTCGCGCGCTCCGACGCCCGCGGACTCGGCCCCCACCGGGTCGGCCACCACCGAGTCGACGTCCGGCGACTCCGGGACGCCCACCGAACCGACGGTCCCCCCGGAGGACCTCTGCACCGCGGCCGACGCCGTGGACGGAGAGGTGGAGCTGGGCGACTTGCGCGGCGACGGGGTGACCCTCTCGCTCACGGGGCGGCGGGACGGAGTCTGGAGCGACGGGTGCTACGGCGGGTACATCGAGGATCGTGTGGAAGCGAGCGCCGGGGCGTTCCGCTGGCGGGCGCGCATCTACCCGAGCGGCGGCGGACCCTACCCGAGGGACGTCCTCGCTGTCGGGTGCGTCACGACGAGCTGGATGGACCTCTCGATCATCGAGCTCGACGAGGAGCCGTTCTGGGGGCCCTGGCGCCTCGAGCGGAGCGCCGAGGATCTGGAGTTCACGCTGTGTGACTGACAGACAAGGACGTTCGGGCTGGGCTTCGACGGCACCACCTGGGTCTTCGCTGGGTACAACGACACCACCTGGTGGCACCGGGTCGATGACGCCATCTGCGAGGTGACGATCGCCGGGGCGGCGACATCTGATGAAGCCGTCACCTGGTCGGGCACCCAGTGGGTCGCGCCAGGAACGAGGTGTACGTGTAGGAACTCTCCGGTTCTCGGTGAGCAGACGAACCTCTCGCGCCTGCGGGCTACTTTTGCGTACGGATGCGGCGCGTCGGTGCATACAACGTTGGAATGAGCAAAATCCTACGTGGTGCAGTGGCCGGTGTCGGCGCGATGAAGCTTGGTGGCGGGTGCCTCGGCTCCATCCTCATTTTTGGACTGTTGTGGTTGCTTCTCGGGAACTTCCAGATATTCCAGTAGCGCTCGGAGAGCGCCGGCGAAAGCCCTGGTCAAACTGAAGGTTTGGCCAAGGACGAAGGGCGCGAGACCTCGTCGGGTCCTCCAGTCCCGGTGATCGTCAACGGCGAAATCAACCGCGTCGCCCCTCGTCCGGCGCTGGCGGGGGGGTGCTTCGGTGGCGCTCCGGTGCATCGAGCGGCACCACCGCGCGCGACAGGGCGCCGGGACGGGCGATGCGGTGACGGCGATCCAGCGCTTCGGCTCCGCGTTGAATCTGAACCCGCACTTCACATCGTCCACGTCCGGCGTCAGTCCCCCCGCTCCGCCCAGGCGACCGTCCCGTAGTCACTCTCGACCTGGAACGCGGTGAGCCCGTCCAAGGCGTCAGTGAATCGCGAACCCGAACTCGGCCGACGACCCCGATGACGTCGACCCCTGCACCCCGCTGGTTTCGAGGTTCCAGTCTTCTGCCCCGCTCGACGTCACTCCCAGCGCGCTGCCGTACAGGGTCAGGACCCCGCCCCAGTCGCCGGAGGGGGCGTAGGGGTCCTCGGTGCTGTACCCGACGGAGACATCGTCGTAGCCGTCGCCATCGTAGTCCCCGAGCCCGAGGGAACTCCCAAGGAAGGTGGAGGTCGGCGCCAGGGTCCAGTCAAACAGGTAAGCACCCGCGGTGGTGATCCCGCCGGACGAGCCGTAGAGGATGGTCACCGTGCCCCATCCGTCGTCCACGGTGTCCAATGAACCGATCGCCAGGTCGGCGTAGTCGTCGCCGTTGAGGTCGCCACACCCGAGGGAAAAACCGAACCAATACCCGTCCCCGTTGGGCATGCCGGCATCCTCCCGGGACCACAGTTGGTTCCCCGACGCGCTCAGACCCCCGGACGTGCCATAGAGCACGTGAACCACCCCGTCCTCGGAGGTCACCTCAGTTTCGCGGTAGGCACCGACGGCCAGATCGGCGTACCCATCGTCGTCGAAGTCGCAGGCCGCGAGGGAACGGCCGAACCAGTCAGACGCTTCCGCGGTCCCGCTGATTCCGCTGATGTCCTGGTGCCAGTTCTGGTCCCCGGACCCGGAGAGCCCGGTCGTGGAGCCGTAGAGCACGGCCACCGACCCGGCCCCGGCGTCTCCGTCGCCTCCCATCGCGAGATCGTCCCGTCCGTCGCCGTTGAAGTCGCCCGCAGCAAGGGCAATGCCGAGGGCCGCGCCGAAGGCCGCGCTCCCGTTCATCCCGTTGTAGCCGCGGTACCACACCTGGTCGTCGGTCGCCGAGAGGCCGCCGCTCGTGCCGTAGAGGACGTTGACCGCGCCGGCCGAGGTCGCGCTCCCCAGGGCTTCGGTGTAGTTGCCGATGGCGAGGTCGGCGTACCCGTCTCCGTCGAAGTCTCCCGTCTCGACCGTCGAACCGAAGTTGTCCTCCGCCTCGGACCCACCCTCGACACCCGAGGTGTCCTGGGACCAGAGCTGGTCGTAGCTCGTGCTCACGCCGTATGAGCTTCCGCGAAGCACGTTGACCTCGCCGCCGCTCGCCCCGTCCGGTGCGCCGACGGCCAGGTCGTCGCACCCGTCGTTGTCGAAGTCGCCGGCACCAACGGCGGCGCCGAAGTTCTCGCCCGACTCGACCGTGCCCTCGACCGAGGCGGTCGCCTGATTGATCCAGTCGTCTCCCGACGCCGTCAGCCCCGTCCCCGAGCCGTATAGCACGTGGACGTAGCCGTACGGGCTCGCCCCCTCGTCCGGGGCGCCAATCAGGAGATCGTCGTAGCCGTCGCAGTTGTAATCGGCGGCCGAGGCGGTGGGGAGAAACAGGGAGAGGAGGAGCATCGGTGTTCCGTGGGTGGGTGGTGACGGCCATCTTCGCCGCACCCCCATCGTAGCTTTAGGAAGAACCTACGCAATTACACGCGATTACGCCACTGCGCCACTGCGCCACTGGCTGCTTGCTCACGGTGCCGGTCAACCATGGAACGGACGTGGTCTGACGGCACCTCGGCGATCGAACGGGGTCGCGGGGACAGGAAGCATGAACAGCATGGCGGCAGGCACACCTGGAGAGTGCACCCCCGGCCGCGGCGGCTCGGCACGCCCATCAGGCGCGAGAAACGACAACCTCCACCTCGCCCCCCCCGCCTCACCCCCCCAGGGGCTGGTTCAACTGCTCGCCGGGCTCGATGAGGTTGAAGGCGCGGTCCACCCCGGCCATCGGGTCGGCGAGGCCAGCGCGGAACGCGGGACCAGCGTCGACGTTGTCACACTCGGCGGGGGGGTGGCCGGGCTTCCGACACCAGACCCCGGCGCCGTAGAGCACCTCGTCGGCGTCGGGGAGCCCCGCCGTGGCGCCGCGCAGGCACGCGCCCACCGAGCGGGGGTCTGCGCCCTTGCAGACGGTCATCGCGGTGGCGCCGGCGGCCACGCAGGTGAGGCACGGCTCGTCGGGCTCCAGGCCCGCCCGTAGCCGCGTCACCATCTCGAGGACCACGTTCCGCGCCGCCCCGTTGGCCGCCCCCGGGTGTTTCTCCCGATTGGCCACCACCCCGAAGCCGAGGTTCCAGCCGATGCCACGCCCAAGCGACCGAGCCCCTTCGCCCCGCGCCCGCAGCGACGCGTTGATGGCCGGCATGATGTTCCAGCCGTCTTCGGGGTCGGTCAGGGCCTGCCCGAAGCCCTCGACCGCAGCGGGCGCGGCGCGGACGGCGTCGAAGCCCTGCTCCCAGGTCAGGGCACCCTGGTTGACCTTGCCGGCGGCCCGGTAGCCCTCCATGCGCCGGAGCCAGGACGCCAGGAGTGGATCGTCGCTGTCCGCTGCCGCGAGGCGGGCGTCGTCGAAGCGCCACACCGCGATCCACGCGAAGCGGGGCGACGAGATGGCGGCGATGTCGGCCATCCCCGGGGTCCACCGGGCGTTGGCGAGGCTCCGGGTCCACGCGAATCCGGTGGCGCCGAGCACCAGCACCGCGACCGCGGCGCCAGCGCTGCGTCGCCCCCACCCCGCGCTCCCGAGCCAGCTGCCGGCGACCACCCCGGCGAGCGTCTGCACGGTGAACATCCAAGGGGTGTGGTAGCGCAGGTTGATCACCCCGGCCTGGGCGCCGGTGCGGGCGATGGCGAAGCTGGCAGCCACGAAGAAGAAGCCGAAGCTCAACGCCAGGACCGCCCACACCCAGGTGCGACCGCGGAGCGCCAACACCATCGCGAGGGCGCCCCCGGCGAGCCAGCACGCGGCGGCGAAGTCCATCTGGCCGAGGGTCCGGAACAGCCGGGGCGCCATCTCCGACGGGTAGATCAGCGTGACCAGCCGCTGGAGCGCCAGCCCCGCCCCCTGCGGGAACAGGTTCGCGAGGGGAGACATCTCGTAGTAGCCGCTGTCTCCGCGCGCCGCGGGCTGCAGCGCGGGGAGGAACCCCACCCCCAGGCCGGCCCAGAGCCGCCCAAGGTGGCCAAGGTGCTTCCGGTGACGCCAGGTCTGCCAGGCCAGGACCACCACCACGCCGTAGGCGGTGGTGCGGGCGAACCACAGGCTGAGCCCCAGCCAGAGCCCCAGGCCGATCGAGCGGTCCCGCGCGGCCAGCGCCACGGCCACCGCGACGAGCAGCGCTGATTCGGCGTGGTTCCCCCACAGCATGAGATCGACGTCCGCGAGACCCAGGGGAGGCACGGCGAGCAGGACGACCGCCCCCCACGCCCCGGAGCGGCCCGCGGTGCGGTCCACCGCGACGAACGTGGCCACGAGCGTGGCGGCAGTCCAGAGCAACGCCATGCCCTTCCACAGCAGGAACTGGTTCCCCCCCAGTCCCAGCACCGGCAGCGCGGCCACCGCGAGGACCGTGCAGCCGCCGCAGAAGGACTTGTACTGGAAGGCCAGGATCTGGTCGGCGAGCCCGGCATGGAGGGCGTACCAGGCGACGGCGGCGTTGTGGGTCTCTTCCCAGTTCCAGTACTTCCACGGGGTGGTGGCCAACCGGCTGACGTCGAGGGCCAGGCGCAGCGCCACGAGGAGCCCCAGACCGACCATCCCGCGGCGCCCCAGCGGCGCGTGGGCGGCGCTCAACGGACCCGCACGAGGGTGGCGTCGGCTTCGCCGCGGGCGAAGCGCAACCGGAGCGAGTCGCCCTCGGCCAGGGTGCTGGCGTCGGTGATCACCCGACCGGCGACGTCGGCGATGGCGTAGCCGCGCGTGAGCACGCGGAGCGGGCTCAGCGCGTCGAGCCGCTGGGCGCGCGCGTCGAGGCGATCGCGGCGCCGTTCGTGCAAGCGCGACACCGCTCCGCGCAGCCGCTCGTCGAGCTCGTCACACCGCAGTCGACCGCGGTCCACCCGGTCGCGGGGGTGGAGCAGCCGCACCCGGTTGACCCGGTCGCGCCCGGCCGACACCCGGCGGTCCATCGCCACCCGGAGGCGCTCAGCCTGCTCCCCGAGCCAGCTCGCGAGGGCATCCCCGTCGGGCGTGGCCAGCTCGGCGGCGTGGGAGGGCGTCGCGGCGCGGACGTCGGCGGCGTGGTCGCACAGGGTGACGTCCACCTCGTGGCCCACCGCGGAGATGGTGGGGATGGGCGAGGCGACCACGGCCCGCACCACGGCCTCGTCGTTGAAGGCCCAGAGGTCCTCGGCGGAGCCCCCGCCCCGCCCCACGATGAGGAGCTTCGACTTGCCATGCGCGCCGAGCAGCCGGACCGCGTCGGCGATCTCTGCCGCCGCGCCTTCTCCTTGGACCCGGCACGGCGCGAGGTAGACGACGACGCCGGGAAAGCGCGCGTCGATCACCCGCAGGATGTCCTGGAAGGCGGCGCCGGTGGGGCTGGTGGCCACGCCGATGGCATCCGGGAAGCGCGGGAGCGGGCGTTTGCGGTCCTTGTCGAACAGCCCCTCGGCAGCGAGTCGACGCTTGAGGGCGTCGAGCCGCGCCGCGACGTCTCCCGCGCCCACGGCGGTGAGCCCGCGCACCTTCAACGCGTAGGTGCCGCGCGCCGGGTAGACGCTGAGCGCCCCCTTGGCGATGAGGCGTTCGCCTTCGCGTGGCTGCCGCCGCATCCGCTCGTTCTCGGTGCGGAACATCATGCACGACAGGGCGGCGCGCTCGTCCTTCAGGGTGAAGT
Organism: Pseudomonadota bacterium; assembly: GCA_043750895.1. Taxonomy (GTDB): domain Bacteria; phylum Myxococcota_A; class UBA796; order UBA796; family SXON01; genus JAYVAS01. The sequence goes on along the minus strand of JAYVAS010000217.1, from coordinate 5,983 downwards.
ACCAGTGACCAGAGCTGTGCGCCTTGAAGCCGGAGACCTCGCCTTCGACGTCGACGTCCGGGAAGCCGTCCCCGAGGGTGGTGGCGATGGCCTCGGTGAGCTGGGAGACGGAGATGGAGGGCACAGCGTCCGGTATGACGGTTCGGGCCGGACGTCAGTCCCGGCATGCCGGGCTACGAGGCGGGATGACCGCGCGGATCCTGGCCGTCGTCCTGCTCCTCGGGCTGCCGAAGGTGGAGGCGCGACCGGCGGACGCGCCGCCCACCCGCCCCGACGCCCGCGCGGCGCTCACCGCGGCCGAGCCCGGCCCGTGGCGCGCCGCCGTCGCCGACACCGGCGTCTACGAGCTTGTTCCCGGTCGGCGGACCTTCAACCCCGGGCCGGTCGACCCGTTCGACGTGGTGGTGGTGGCGGTCGACGCCGACGTGGTGTGGGTGACCGACGACTATGCCGACGTGCGGATCCTCATCGGCGTGCCCCCAGCCCGCCTCGCGCCGCGCTTGACGGCACGCACCCTGCTCGCCGCGACCGCAGCGGACGTCGCCGCCGGACGTGCCGGCACCGTCACCTTCGCGCCCGGGACCGCCGCGACGGTGGTCGAGACGGTCGGTTCGGCGGTGCGGCTCCGCTGGTCGGACGAGACCATCACCGCCGAGGGGTGGGCAGCGGCCGATGGGCTGGCCCCGGTGTGGCGCCGGGAGCCGCTCCATCCGGGCGAAGGGGGCCTGGTGCGCGTCGATACGACGCAGCCGCTCGCGATCCACGCCACCCCGGACGGGCCGGTGTACGCCACGCTGGCCGGCCCGTCGGCGTCGCTACGGCGCACCGGTCCGGCGCAAGGGCCCTGGCTGCCGGTGGAGGTCGCGACCCGGGACGTGTGGGCCACCGGGTGGGTGCTCGCGTCGCGCGTGCGCGAGGAGGTCTACCTCTGGACGCGGGGACGCGGGGGCGGCGACTGGGCGGTCTCGGACGTCTCCGTGATGCAGGTGGCGGCCGGCACCTGGTTCTACCGGGAAGGCGGGGAAGCGCCCATCGCCCGGGCCCTGGCCGACACCCGCGTGATCCGCGTCACCGAAGGGGACCCGGTCCAGGTCTCGCTTCCGTCCCGGTGGGGGTGGATCGCGGCCGAGCTGCGGTGAGGGGTTTCCGCGCCGGAGGACGGTCGGCGGGGGAGCGTGGTTACGCACGGTAGGACGCCGTTCGCGAACGGGGCTTGGCCGGTTACGCGCGCGGCCATGCGTCGACGCGCAGCCCGTGCATCCGTTGGAAGTCGCGGGCGTTCGACGTTGCCACTCCGCCACCCAGGGCGATTGCCACGGATCCGATGATCACGTCCATGTCGCCGACCCGGGTTCCCGCTCGTTCCAGCGCCTCCTTCTGTCTGCCAAATTCGAGCGCGGCCTCTTCGGTCCAGTCGCACCAGGGGACGACGCGCCTGAGCCGCTCGTACTCGACCGTCAAGAGCGCGCGCCGTCGTGAACCCTCGGGAAGTCGTCGGAGCCCGAACGCGATCTCGGCCGCCACTGGCGAGCTGATCACCAGATCCCCTGGATGGAGCGCTTTCAGGCGGTCGAGCGCGGGTTCCTCCCGGCGCATGATGGCCGAAATCACGCTTGTATCGAGCACGAGTCTCATGCTCATAGGGGTGGGACCTCACGGTCGTGACGGGCCGCGAGTGGCCCCACCTTCGCCGAGCGTCCGCGATCCAGGCGTAGACACGGGCGTCGTCACCGAGGCCGCGGCGTGGACCAACGGTCGGGGCATGCCCCGCCATCGTTGGGCTTGGCGCGCGGGCGCAGCATGGTGAAGTCGGCCGTCCGGGGCACCGCCACAACCCCAGCTGGCCCGATGTTACCATCTTGCCTTGCTCTGCTTCCTCGCCGCTTGCGCCGTCGGTCTGTCGCGCTCCGGCGTGGACGCGTCGCTCGACGATGCGGCACCGCTCGAACCGGATGTCGACGAGGACACCATCGGCGATCAGGGCGACCCCGCCGCGTGGTTCTTCGCCCTCGACCGCATCCATACCATCGACATCGAGATCCCCCCTGAAGGGATCGCGAGCCTCGCGGCGCTACCGTACGAGTTCACCCCGGCGGCGGTGACCGTCGACGGCGACCGCTTCGAGAGCGTCGGGGTGGAGCTGCGCGGCCATTACGGCAGCTTCAGGACCCTGGACGCCAAACCCAAGCTGCGCGTGAAGCTCAACGCCTACGTGGAGGATCAGCGCTGGTACGGCCTGGAGTCCCTTTCGCTCGACAACACCGTGGTCGACTGCTCCTACCTCAAGCAGGTGGTCGGTTACGCCGCGTTCGCCGCCGCCGGGGAGCCGGCGTCGCGCACCAGCTACGCCGAGGTCCGCGTCAACGGCGCCGACTACGGTCTCTACGTCGTCGTCGAGACCCCCGACGACCGGTTCCTCGCCCGGAATTGGAAGGACCCGGAGGGCAACCTCTACGACGGCAAGTACCGCGTGTGGGCGGATGGCTCCTACACCCTGCTGGACTTCGCCACGGGGGTGGACGAGCTCTTCGAGCTGGAGGAAGGCGCGGACGTCGCTCACGCCGACATCGTCGCCGTCTCCACCGCGGTCACCGGTTGGGCGGGCCAGGGGGGGTTCGCCGATGCGCTGGATCCCCTCGTGGACTGGCCGGCGGTGCTCCGCCACGTGGCGGTGGAGACCTGGATCGGCCACCTCGACGGCTACACCCTCAACACCAACAACTACCGGGTCTACTTCGATCCCGACGATGGACGCGCCGAGCTGGTCCCCTGGGACCTCGACTACGCGTTCCTGGAGGAGTCGTCCTGGGGGATGTCCTGGTCGACCCCCCGAGGGCGGTTGATGACCGGCTGCTACGCGGACCCCGCCTGCGTCACCGCCCTCCAGTCCCAGGTGGCCGAGGTGGCTTCAGCCATCGACGTCGCCAACCTCGACGCCGTCATCACCGCCGCCGACAGCCTCACCCTCGCGGCCGCGCAGGCGGACCCGCGACGCGAGTGTGACAGCGGCAGCATCACCCCCTCCCGCGACACGATGCGGGCCTGGGTCTCGGCCCGAACGGCCCGGGTGCGGGCGTTGTGGGGGTTTTGACGCTGCTCAACCTGGCCGCGTGTGGGGCCGCGTGGACGATCGCCGACCCCACCCCCGGTGACGACACCGGGGTGGCCAGCGCCGCCGCTTCGGACCGAGCGCCGGTGGGCATCTGCGTGAACGAGGTCATGCCGGCCAACGACGCCGCGGTCGCCGACGAGACCGGCGCGTTCCCCGATTGGATCGAACTCTTCAACCCCACCGCAACCCCGGTGTCGCTCGGCGACTGGACCCTCGGCAACGACGCCGAGGAGACCGGCTACCCCATGGACGCGGCCGTCACCGTGCCCGCCTTCGGCTACCGGCTGCTCTGGGCCGACGAGGCCCCGACGCTCGGCCCGTACCACCTCCCCTTCTCGCTGGACGCCGACGGAGGCGAGGCAGTGCTGCGCGCACCCGACGGCTCCGCCGCGGTCCTCCGGTGGGGCGAGGTGGCCGCCGATTTCTCGGTGGCGCGGATCCCCGACTGCTGTGACCCGGACGACTGCCTGGATTTCGTCTGGCGCGGGACGCCCGGGACGACCAACGGCCAGTGAACGATGGCGCTGGGGACAGATGGGATGAGGCGGCCGGCGCTCCATGACGCCAGTTGCGGGTCCGGGGCAAGATGGCTATGAACATGTACATCGACGAGAGGCTCCCGATGGCCCGTACCTACTCCATTGCCGAAGCGAGAAACCAGCTGCCCGCGCTCGTCCACGACGCAGAGGAAGGCGGGGCCGTCTCCCTGACCCGCCGCGGTACGCCCGTCGCAGTCCTGATCTCGGTGTCGGAGTACGAACGGCTCCGGTCTGGACGGACGGATTTCGTCGGGGCCCTCGACGCGTTCCGCGTGCGACACGACCTCGCCGATCTCCGCCTCCACGAGGGCCTCGAGGACACACGGGACGCAAGCACGGGGCGGGAGTTCAGCTGGGAATGAGCCGGTACCTCCTCGACACGAATGCCCTGTCGGAGCCGATCAAGCCGGCGCCGAACATTGGGTTCATGCGGCAACTGCAGGAACATCGACACGCTTGCGCGATCGCGTCCGTCAGCTGGCACGAGGCGCTCTATGGCCTTTCCCGGATGCCGCACGGCCGACGCAGGCAGGCCCTCGAGGAGTACCTCTACACCGTTGTCCGCGCGGCCTTTCCCATGGTCCCGTATGGTACCGAGGCGGCCGAGTGGCATGCGCAGGAGCGCGCACGACTCATGGCGGTGGGCCGTCCCCCTCCCTTCGCCGACGGCCAGATTGCCGCCATCGCGAAGGTCCACGGGCTCGTACTGGTGAGCGCGAACCTGGCGGACATGCGACTTTTCGACGGCGTGGACGTCGTGTCCTGGCACGGATGACGCACATGCCGGGGCAACGAGTCTGGCGGCGACTGCACGCCGATTTGCGAAGCAGCGTTCCCAGAGGATGAGATTCGGTCGTGCGTACTCGACAACGAAACCGACGAGCGACACCGCCGCCCGCCCCGAGTAGGCTGGACAGAGGCTCCTGTACCTCATGTCACTCCTCCTGCTCGTTGTCGCCTGCGACTCTCTGGACCCGGAAGTCAGCTCGCCGCCCGTCGACACTGAGACCCACGCACCCTTGGCCGGGCCAGCCTCACGGCCCATTGTCCCCGATCGTGATGGTGCCGAGGATGTAGTCCTCCCCGATCTGGGCCACCAGCGCGTCGACCTGCCCGTTGGGCAGCAGATCTCGAGCCCCACGAGATCCGAGAGCCCGGTGGACGCGACGACGCCGATGGCCTGTCCCGGCAGCCCCGATAGCCTGCCATCGCGTTCTCGGACCTGGACGATGACGGGTATCCCGACGCTGTCTGGATCCAGGGCAATCCTTCCTGGAGGGACGTCTTCGTCCGGCTCGGTCCGTTCGAACGGGGCGGCGTCTGGGATGTGGTGGACGCAGCCTACGAGCCGGCAGCAGAGGGGGACGACCTAGGGAGCGCGCCGCTCGGGGGGTGGGACGTTCCGCCGGGCATCGACCCCGTGCCCGACGTGACGGGGGACGGCCGGCCCGACGTGCTCATCGCGTCCGAGGCCAGCGCCGACGGTGCGGCTGGCGTCGGAACGACCTGGATCCTGGACGCGTTCAGCCCGGGAGCGCATTCGATTCGCGTTCTCTCGGGCCTTCCATCGGAGCCATGGCCCGACAGCCACGACGTGAGGATGGCCCTGGCAGGTACCGGCGACTTCGACGGTGACGGTGAGCGCGATGTCTTCCTCCGTCACGACCCGGACCTGACGGAGGACTTCCGGTTCGAAGGCTACCTCTTCCGAGGTCCGCTGGTCCCCGGCGATCACCTCGCCGCCCGACGAACCCGGGTGACCGCTGCTGCCGACCGTGCAGCACCCGGGGCGTTCGTTGTCGGGGACGGTAACGGGGACGGGAGAGATGCCATCGCGCTGCGCATTCTCCCGGACTACAGCTTCGTCTCGACTGTCTGGCTCGCCGACGGGTGCAATCCGCAATAGCCTGGTTCTACCGGGAATGAGGGCTCCGCGCGCCGGAGGACGGTCGGCTGGGTAGCGTCGCCTCGGCCCCTCACCCGCCCTTCGGGCTGCCCTCTCCCGGGGGGAGAGGGGAGGACCGGCGTGCCATCAACACGCTCCCCAACGCGCCCAGCGCGAGCACGAGGGACAGCGGGAGCAGCTTCGCCGGGAGCCCCGGGTCATAGTCGAACATCACGGTGTGGGGGCCGGGGCTGAGCCGGACGCCCCGGTAGACGACGTCCGCCTTCTCGACGGGTGCCGGGACCCCGTCCACCGTCGCGGTCCACCCCGGGTACCAGGAGTCGGCCAGGACCAAGGTCCCGGGGCCGGTGGCCTCGATCCAGACGTGGGTGTTCCGGTACTCCCGGATGCGGGTGTCGGCGCCGCCGCCCTCTTCGCACCCGGACG
>JAYVAS010000216.1:0-1693 GCA_043750895.1 Pseudomonadota bacterium | reverse complement strand
CGTAGTTCCGTTCCTGGTCCCGGCCGATCAACCCGGCCACCAGTACCCCGATGGCCTCGGCCCACAGGTACAGGGTGACGATTGCCAGGGCCCGAACGGTCGCGAAACGGACCCGGCGGATGAGGTCGACCACGACCGCCACCACCGCCAGCGCCGGCCAGAGGGCGGTCACGACCACCGCCCCGACCCACACCGCCGTGATGGCCACCAGACGTCGGATGAAACCTCCCGTTCCGCGACCTTATCTCGGGTGGGCGTGGAGGCGGGGGCGCGGAGTGGTGGGGGTGCCCGGATCACGGTAGGACGAAGGGCGCGCGGGAGTCTCGTGGGTACGGTCGTCGGGAATTACGAGCTCATCGACCTCATCGGACGGGGGGGCATGGGGGAGGTGTGGCGTGCCACCCACCGGACGCTGGGGCATCCGGTCGCGGTCAAGCTCATCCGGCCGGGCGCGTTGGGCGGGGGGCCGGACGCGGATCGGCTGCTGCTGCGCCGCTTCGAGCGCGAGGCGCGCACTGCGGCCACGCTTCGTTCTCCCCACACGACGCGCATCCACGACTTCGGGACCTCGGCGGACGGGAGCTTCTACCAGGTCATGGAGCTCCTGCACGGCGTGGACCTGCAGGTGCTGGTCACCCGCTTCGGGGCCCAACCGCCGGCGCGGGTCGCAGTGCTGCTCCGGCAGGCCTGCGACGCGCTCGCCGAGGCGCACGCGCAGGGGTTCGTACATCGCGACCTGAAGCCGGCGAACCTGTTCCTGGTGCGGGGTGGGGCCAGCGTCGACTTCGTGAAGGTGCTCGACTTCGGACTCACCCGGTCGGCGGCGGCCGCGGGGGACACCCTGCTCACCCAGGCGGGGGTCGTGCCCGGTTCGCCCGCGTACCTGCCGCCCGAGCTGCTGCGGGGCGAGTCCGCGACCGACCGGGCCGACGTGTACGCGCTGGGCTGCGTCGCCTGGTGGCTGCTCACCGGCGCCCTCGTCTTCGACGCGCCGTCGCCGATCGCCATGATCGTGGCCCACCTGGAGCGATCCCCCGGGGCGCTGCCCGACGCGGTTCCGGCCGATCTCTCCGCGGCGATCCTAAGTTGCCTGGCCAAGGACCCCACGCAGCGGCCGTCGGCAAAGGAGCTCTCCCGTCGCCTCGCCCCCTTCTGCGGCGGCTGGTCCGAGGACGACGGAGACGCCTGGTGGGACGCAGCCGGGCCGCGGGCGTTCATGGAGCCGCAGCCGGCCCCCATGCCGGCGCTGGGAGAGATCCGGCCCACGCCCCAGGCCCTCGATCGCCTGCGGGAGCAGGCCTCCACCTCGCTACGTCGGCACTTCGAGGAGAGCCGGATCGACCTTGGCGACTTCGAGCGGCGTATCCGCATCGCCCAGTCGGCCCTCACCCCGGTGGCGGTCGACGTCGCCCTGGCCGGCCTCCCGCCCGTGCCGCCTCCGCCTGCCCCCGTGGCGGCCGCGCCGCTGGTCCCCGTCCCGCCCACCGTTCCGCAGCTGCCCTCCGGGTCCGCAGGCGCGCCGGGCGTGACCGGGCTGGCGCGGTCGTCGGCTGACCCGCCGGTCCTCGCGGTGTTCTCCAGCATCGAGCGTGCTGGCGTGAGCGTCGATGGGTCCGGGAAGGTGATCGCGGTGTTCGGCTCGGCGGTGGTGGACCTGCGTTCGGTGTCGTTTCCGCCGGGGGTCACCGAGCTG
>JAYVAS010000215.1:0-3780 GCA_043750895.1 Pseudomonadota bacterium | reverse complement strand
GGGTCCCAGTTGCGGTCGTGGATCTCCTTCCAGGCGGCGATGCGCCGTAGGGCGCGCGCGAGGTCTTCGTCCTCCTCATCGGGGGTGAGCCCGCGCAGCTTTCGAAGGTCGGTGGCGACCGGGTAGCGGTAGAGGTCGATGACCTGGTTGAGCGTCGGGGCGTCCTGCCGGAGGATGTCGGCCGCGGTCCGGGCGTAGTTGGCTTCCGCCCAGTTGTCCTCGCCTTGCAGGAGCGCGGCGCGGAGCAGGTTGAGGCGGAGGACGAGGACGCGCCGGGGGGACACGCCGGCCACCGCCGCCCCCTCGAGGGTCAGGCTGGGGTACGGGTCGAGCGCGCGGATGGAGCGCTGCGCGAGGTCGACCCGGTCGATCGAGAACAAGAGCTCGGCCGCCTCGCTCCCGGCGAAGAGGGCGACCTCGGGCTCCCGGGTCCGGCACTGCATGTAGGCAGCGGCAGCGGCGAGCTTGTCCGGTCCGGCGGCGAGTTTTCCCGCGGCAGCCACGCAGGGGTCGGCCCGGAGACGGTCCAGGTTCTCGGTGGGCGGATCGGGGGGGTAGGCGATCTCGTTGCCTTCCCAGATGTAGAACGCGTCGACCCACGGGACCTTGATGCGGAACGAGGGCGCGGCCCCGCGGAGCCCCTCCACCGAGCGCAGCTCCACCAGCCAGTACCGCGCCTGGTAGATGATGCGCTCCTGGAACGTCTCGATGAGGCTGTCGAGCTGCTCGCGGGCGGTGTCGCGGTCGCGCAGCTCGTTCGCGCTCTGGAAGCTCGCGGCCTCTCGCACCCCCACCCCTGCCAACAACGCGAGCAGGCCGGCGATGGAGATGTAGAGCGCGGGTCTCATCGGAGGCAGGGACCGGGCAGGGCGTCGAGCGTGGAAGCGAGCCTATCCCAGGGGTGGGTGGCGTCGTCCGGTGCGCGCGCGTCGATGACCGCACGGGACAACGCCCCACAACCGCGGGCCGCGTACCCCAGCGCCACGCACCAGGGCTCGCCCCCCTTGACCACCCAGTCCCCGCGCCGCTCGTTGTAGCTCACGTCCGCGCACTTGCTGCCGGCGGCGCCGTAGACGTGCTTCATCGTGGTGCGCGTCAGCTTGCCGTCGCTCCCGTCGTGGTCGAGGAGCCACCGGGACCACCGGAGGTACCGATCCACGTCCTCGGTGGCGCCGGCGAAGTGCAAACAGTCCTGCACCATCTCCACGCCGTTCACGGGCGCCCAGGGCAACAGGGGTTCGGCCTGCTCGCATCGCACCTGGACCGCCTCGTGGCGGGCGTCCCGCTCGGGCAGGCCCGCGGACTCGGCGGCGTGCGCGACGGCGCCGCGGACCAGGATCTCCGTCCAGGCGGCCTCGACCCGGAGCCACTTCCCGTCGTCGTCGGTGCGGTACTCCGCGTCGAACGCCGCGAGCGCCGCAAGCGAGCGGTCACAGGCGACCGCGGCCTCGGTGGTGGTGTGATCGAGCCGACAGCGGGCCCCTTCGAGGGTGCCCCAGGCCAGCAGCGCGGTGGGGTCCTTGCCGTCGGCAGCGGCCGCGACGCTCTCGGAGAGGGTGTCGTAGGCCGCGGCGTCCCAGCGGGTGTCGGCGTCCTGGAAACCCGCCTCCCACACCCGCGCCAGGGCCTGGACCCCGACGGCGCGGGGGGTCTGGCGGACGTCGGCGGCCGCCTCGGCCTGCTCCCGGCACCGGGTGCGATTGGCCTTCTCCTTGTTCAACTCGGCCCTGGTCTTGTAGGCCTTCAGCGCGGCCAGGGCCTCCTCGGCGCGGTGGTCGGCCTCCACGGTCGCGGTGTGCACCCACCAGCCCCAGGTCCCGGCGCAGAGCCCGAACAAGAGCACGAACAGCCCGGCGACCCAGGTCACGCAGCCGCTGCCCGTCAAGCGGCGGGGCGCCGGCGCGGTGGTGGTGACGGTGCTGGTGACGGTGGGGACCGGCCGGGGCGGGCCTTCGGCCACGCGTTCGGTGGCGGAGGCGCTGGGGACCTCGGGGACCCGCTCGGTGGCACCGCCGCCCTCGGGCGTGGGCGCGGCGGGGGCCGACTGGACCGGGCGCCCCTGCCAGTCGAGCAGGTCGACGGTGTGGCCTTCGAGGGCCCGGAGGAGCAGGTCGGTGCGCGGCCGGGCCACGGGGTCGGCGTTCCTGCAGGCGGCGAGCGTCGTTGCCCATCCGTCGGGCAGGCCCCGGGGGAAGAGCTCCTGGACCAGCCGGGCGAAGGCCCACAGGTCGGACGAGAGCCAGGTGTGGCCGCGCTCCTGTTCGGGGGCAGCCCACGCGCGGGTGAGATCCCGCGTGGGGGCGGCGACGTCGGCGGCGCCAACCTCCCGCAGCGTGTCCAGGTCGATCAGGGCGGCGGCGCCCTCGGGGGTGAGAACGATGTTGGCGGGCTTGAGGTCCCCGTACACGACGTGCTGGCGGTGAAGCGCGTCGAGGGCGCGGAGCACGTCGAGCGAGACCCGCTCGGGTTCGGCCAGTCCGCCGGCGATCTCGTGGAGCGGGATGCCCGGGATCCAGGTGGTGGTGACGTAGACGTGGCCGTCTTCGGTCAGGCCGGCGGTCAGCGCGCGGGGCCAGGACGGTGGATCGGTGGGGGTGAGGCGGGCGGCGACGCGGTAGCCCTCGAGGGTGAGGGCGATGGACTCGGGGATGCCGGGCAACGAGCCGCGACCCTCCCGCACCATCGGGACCAGCATCGGGCCGTGTCGACGGGGCAGCCGCTCGGTCAGCAGCACCCGGGTCACGCAGGCCTGCCCTGCGTACCGGGTGCGGTACACCCTCCGTTGGCCCGGGACGTCCCGGAGCGGCTCGGCGCTGTCCAGCTCGTGGCCGGGGAAGTTCATGGGGGAGGGAGGTACCCGTTCGCCTGGAGGGCGCGGACGGCGTCGATGACGAGCGGACCGGCCGCCTGGCTACCGAACCCGCCGTGGGGGACGACCGCCGCGATGACGTACCGCCCGGTGCCGGTGGCCGCGCACGAGGGGTTGGCCTCCGGCTCGGCGATGCTCACGAACCAGGAGTGAGGGGTGGTGGTCTGCCCGCGTTTGATGCCCCACGGCGCTTCGTCTGCGGTGCCGGGGGCGTCGGCGGTGCCGGTCTTGCCGTACACGCGCACACCGGGCACGGCGGGCAGTCCGCGCCCGGTGCCGGTGGTCATCACCCCGCGCATGCCGGCGAGGATGGCCTCCACCGGCGCCCCCGGGGCGAGCAGCGGCGTCTCGACGCAGGGGGCGTCGAGGGTGAGCTCGGCCACGCAGCGCCGGTACACGCCTCCGTTGGCGACGGCGGCGACGACGCGGGCCGCCTGGGTCACGTTCCACGAGCCCGCACCCTGACCAAACCCGGTCTGGGCCAGCCGACGGCTGCCGGCGGCGCCGAGGCCGGTGAAGGTGCCGTCCGTCTCCTCGAGCAGCCCGGGGTTGCCGAACTCCACGCCGTCCTGCCGCAGCTTCCGGTAGGGCTCGGGGCCCAGCATCAGCGCGAGCTGGCCGAAGTACACGTTCGAGCTGCGGGTGATCGCCGTCACCAGGTCGAGCGTCCCCTTGGCGCCGCCGTCCCCGAAGTCGTGGATGGGCTTCGACCACTCGGGGCGGGTGTAGGCGGTGCGCCCGTCGATGACGGTGTTGCACACGATCGCCGGCTGCGCCCCGGTCGGGCAGGCTTGTTCGGCTTCGACGCCGGAGGGGGAGACGATCCCCGACCGGACGGCCACCAGCGCCGAGAGCACCTTGAACACCGATCCGGCCTGCCAGACCCCGTGCGCGCCCGTCTTGTCGGACCA
>JAYVAS010000214.1:0-3633 GCA_043750895.1 Pseudomonadota bacterium | reverse complement strand
CCGTAGAGCAGCTCGAACTTCTCGCGCGCGCTGAACTGGGCGAAGCGCTCGCCCAAGGCCGCGGAGGCCCGTTCCACCCAGACATCCCCGCCGAGGGCGCGGGCCCGCTCCCAGTCCGCCTGGTTGACCACGATCACCGCGTCGGTGAACGAGGCCACGCCGTCGCCCCGTTCGGCGTGCACGTGGGCGCGCAGTCCCCCCTTCCGGCCCTGGTAGCTGGCCGTGGCCCAGAGGTACTCCGGGTTGGCCACGAGGTCCTCGTCCGTCCGGTGTTTTCGGAGGCGCGCCGCGTAGAACGCGCTCGCGGGATCCTGATCGATCACCACCTCCGCGCCACCGGAAAGCCCTTGCGTGCGATCCGTACTGAAGATGCGGGAGATGAAGTCCGACAGCTGCGCCATGGGCCCTCGGGTCCGTATGCGGGGAGATATCTAAGAGGTCGTGGCGAAACGTATCGCGATCTCTGGCTCGGCCGGCGTCGGGAAGACAACGCTGGCCCGTCGTGTCGCCGGACGGCTCGGCTATCCCTGCCTCGCGGAGGGCATGCGCGAGTACCTCGAGCGGACCGGCGCGGACCTGCACACGCTCGGGCACCACGGGGTCCGGGACCTCGTGCTCCGCCTCTGGGAGGAGCGCCGCGAGGCCGAGGCGCGCGCCACCGGCGGCTTCGTCGCCGACCGCAGCTCGGTCGACTACGCGGCGTTCTGGCTCTACTACCGCTTCCCCACCCCGGAGGACGACACCGCGGAGCGCTTCGCGGAGTGGCTCGCGCCGGGCCGGTACGACCACCACTTTCTGCTCCCGTGGGGCGTGCTCCCGTTGGTGGACGACGGCGTCCGCACCACCGATCGGTGGACGCAGCTCCACGTCCAGCTCCTCATCGAGGGTCTACAACGAACGACGACGCCGACCGCGGTCCTGGTGGTCGCGACAGGGCTGGAAGAGCGGGTCGACGAGGTGCTTCGCCGACTGTAGCCAAAGCGGCACGCGCGCCGCGCGGCGTTGGGATAGAAGCGACGCCATGTCTGAAATTCGTCCTTTTCGTGCCGTCCGTGCCGCCAACGCCACCGCCACCGCGGTCATCGCCCCCCCGTACGACGTGATGAGCGAGGCCGAGTCCCGCGCGCTCGTCGCCGCCAACCCGCGCAGCTTCGTCCGGATCAGCCGCCCCGAGTCGGTGATGCCGGAGGGCGCCGACTCCCACACCCCGGAGGCCTACGCCACCGCGCGGCGGGAGCTCGACGCGATGCGGGCCGAAGGCCTGCTCACCCAGGACGACACCGACAGCTACTACCTCTACGGCCAGAAGATGGGGACGCACTACCAGGTGGGCCTCGTGGCCTGCTTCTCGGTCGACGAGTACGACCGGGGGCTCATCAAGAAGCACGAGTTCACGCGGCCGGACAAGGAGAAGGACCGGGTCGCCCACATCGACGCCACCAACTGCCAGAGCGGCATGGTGTTCCTCGCCTACCGCGACACCCCCGCGCTCAATGCCCTGCTGATCGAGGGCAGCCGGAAGGCCCCCGAGTGGAAGGTCACGACGGAGGACGGCGTCGAGCACACCCTCTGGCGGGTGTCGGACCCGGCCACCGTCGCCGCGATCACCGCGGCCGGCGCCGAGCTGCCCGCCACCTACGTGGCCGACGGCCACCACCGGTCGGCGGCGGCCTCCATCGTGCACCGTCAACGGGCGGGAAAGCCGGGGCGCCACGCGTGGTTCCTCGCCGGGCTCTTCCCCGCGTCCGGCCTTCAGATCCTCGCCTACAACCGCGCAGTGAAGGACCTCTACGGCCACACCAACGAGAGCCTGCTCGCCGCCGTCCGCGCCCAGTTCGACGTGGTGCGCACCACCACCCCGGTCCCGGGCGGGCGCGGCCACTACACGATGTACCTGGGGGGCACCTGGTACGCGCTGACCGCGCGCAACGTGCCGACCGACCCGGTGGCCGCCCTCGACGTCTCGATGCTCCAGGATCGGGTCCTCCGGCCGCTCCTCGGCATCAACGACCCCCGTACCGACAAGCGGATCGACTTCATCGGCGGCATCCGGGGCTGGCAGGAGCTCCAGAAGCTGGTGGACGCCGGGTCGCACCAGGTGGCCTTCCACCTCCACCCCACCGCGATGGATCAGCTCCTCGCCGTCGCCGACGCCGGGCAGGTGATGCCTCCGAAGTCCACCTGGTTCGAGCCCAAGCTGCGCGACGCCGTGGCGATGCACGAGCTGGAGTAGGGCCGGCCCGCTCTCGCGGGCCGTGACCCCTCAGACGCTCAACCCCACTGCTCGCGCATGTAGGCGATGCAGTCGGCCGTCTCGGTGTCGTCCAGGGTCTGGGCGGGCATGGTGCCCTCGCCGTTCTGGATGACGTCGGTGAGCTCCTCGTCGGAGCTGTCCGGGACCTCGTCCTGGAGGTCGGAGGCCGCGACGCCACCCACCTCGACCCCGAGGTCGCCGTCGGCGCCGTGGCAGGCCACGCAGCTCGAGGTGTACGCCGCCTCTCCCGCAACCGGGTCGCCCTTCGCCGTCGCACCACCACAACCGATTGCCAACAAGACCAGAATCATGCGCGCTCTCCTTGAAGCGCCGGAAGCATGCCATCTCTCCAAAAAACGTCAACCCCCGCCGAGCGCCAACCGGATCTTCTCGGCGAGCGCGCCGCCGAATCCCGGCACGGCCGCGATCTCGGCCACGGTGGCCGCTTTAAGCGCGCGCGTGCTTCCGAAGTGTTTGAGCAGGGCCTGCCGGCGCGTCTTGCCGATCCCGGAGATCGCGTCCAGCTCGCTCACCAGCGCCGACTTCGACCGGGTCTTCCTGTGGAAGCCGATGGCGGTGCGGTGCGCCTCGTCTCGGATGAACTGCAGCATCCGTAAGGCGGGGTCGTCCTCGCGCAGGATCACCGGATCGGCCTGCCCGCGGAGGATGATCTTGTCGACGGCATCGGTGTCGCCGCGGCGACGCTCGGTGCGCGGCTTGGCGATACCGATGACCGGCTGATCCTCGAGGCCCAGCTCCCGGAGCACGTCCTCGGCGGCCGAGAGCTGGCCCCGCCCCCCGTCCACCACCAGGAGGTCGGGGAAGGTGCCCTCCTCCGCCGCCCGGCGGAGGCGCCGGCCGAGGATCTCCCGCATGGTGGCGTAGTCGTCGGCGCCGAACACGGTCTTCACCTTGTACCGCCGGTACTCGGCGCGGGCCGGCTTGCCTTCGATGAACACCACCTGCGAAGCCACCGCGTCCTCCCCGAGCAGGTTGGAGTTGTCGAAGCACTCCATCCGGTAGGGGAGCGCATCGAGCCCGACGATCTCGGCGATGGTCTCCAGGGCACGCTCCCGCCGCTGCTCCTCAGTCTGTGCACCGGCGAAACGGGTCTCCGCGGCGGCCCGGGCGATGGTGAGCAGCCGGGTCTTGTCGCCCCGCTTCGGCACGTGCAGCTCCACCTTGGCCCCCCGCCGCTCGGTCAGGAGCTCGGCGAGCGCGGCCCCGTCGGGGAGCACCACGGGCAGCACCACCTCCGGGGGCACGTCCGGGCCCTCCTCGTACCAGCGGTTCAGGGCGGCCGAGAGCAGCGCCTCGTCCTCCCCGACCTCGCCTTGGAACGGGAACACCCGCGGCTCGCGCGCCAGCCCACCGCGCAC